>CAZAMX010000149.1:0-6318 GCA_964486095.1 uncultured Acetatifactor sp.
AAAGAATATAAACAAAACGGATTTATGCAGGGGACTTTGTACCTCGTCGGCGTTGACCAAGTATTTATACGGTGAGCGGAGACTGGACCGGTTGCTGCTGACGGCGCTGATGCAGAGGGCGGGGCTGTCCCCGGATAAGTTCGTCACATTGCTTTCGGAGAATGAGTATTATTACTTTGACTGGCGGCAGCGCCTGGCCATGGCGCTGCTGGATCATGACTGGGCAAAAATACTGGCTCTGCTGAAGGAGGATGCGGCGCAGGAGTCTGCCTGTAATCAGGCGGTCAGAGAGCAGTTTGGCGACATGGTTCGAATCCGGGCGGAGGCGGAGTTGTCCGGTAAAAAGGAAGAGTGCGCCAGGCTGTATGAGGAAGTCATACAAAGGACGGTGCCGGATTTCCCGGGACAGATGGGAGTCAGCACTTACCTCAGTATGCAGGAAATCAGCTTTATGCTGCTCTGGCAGGATGCGCAGCCGGATAAGAAAGAGACTGCCGGGGTGCTGGCCTTCCTGGAGAGCTATATCCGCACAAGGTACGCGGAAGAGCGGGAGCAGGTAAAGCTGTATCCCAAGATGGCTGCCAGGTATCTGCCCGTTTTATTTGACCAAGGCAGGTATCATGAGTGCATGGCCATGGGAGAGCAGGCGGTAGAGATGATGGCTACCTCCGGTTATGCCTCCAGCATGGGAGCCGTTTTGGAAATTTATATTCAGGCGGCAGAAAAGCTGGGGCTGGGAGAGCAGGTACATGAACGCAAGGTGCAGATGGAGGCATGGCGGGAACTGATGCAGGAGCTTGGGCAGGGAAAGGCGGGGCCGGATAACGAGCTGTATATGATGGATGTATGGCAGGAGGCGGATTTGCTGGATGAGGTGATTTGCCAAAACAGGCAGTATCAGGGCTATTCCCAGGAAGAACTCAGCGAGGGGATCTGCACCCCGGAGACCCTCTCCCGCATCGAGACCGCCAGGCGCGCTCCCAATACGGGCACCTTTCGGGCGCTGGCAGAGAAGCTGCACCTGCGGGCGGATTATTATTACAGCGACATCGAGACGGACGACCTTGCCCTGCTGGATCAGGAATGGCAGGTTACTACGCTGATCGCAAACAGGAAATGGGAGCAGGCGGAAGAAACGCTGCAGGAGATGAAGGCGAAGCTGGATTTGTCTTACGGCTGCAATCGACAGTACGTAGAGATAAAAGAGTTTACCGTAGATTGTGGGTTAGGCAGGATTCCTGCAGAGCGGCAGTTTGAGACGGTTAGAAAGATTCTGGCCATTACGGTGGAAGAAGTACCGGAAGAGAAGGATGTCAGGAAATGGAGGGTGGATTTTTGGAACCGTCCCTTCAGCTCCGAGGAAATCGGTGTGATGATGAAGATGGCGGATGCGTTGGAGCAGGAAGAACAGGAAACGCAGGCTGAATACCTGTTGGAGAAGCTGCTGGGGCATTATCAGAAGAGCAGAGTTAAGCCGGAATTTCATTTCAGAAGAGTGAAGATGATTGTTGCGCGGCTAACGGGATGTACAGGAAGGTTGGGAAAGCGGAAGGAAGAGCTGGCTTATTCCGAGGAAGGAATTCGCTTGTGCCGGATCAGCGGAATCTGGAAAATGGTGCCATTATTTGTAAATAACAAGGCGGACGCCCTGGAGCATCTGGGGCAAAAAGAAACAAGTCTGCAATATTACAGACTTGCCTTTTACAGTGCGGAGCTATTTAAAAGAGATGGATCAGCTCGAGTTGCTAAGAGATCTTATGAGAAGCTGCTGGGAAAGCAGACGGAGTGGTATTAGGTTTCAGTGTTGTCTACATAGTCATAATCCGTCTCACAGTAAAGCAGTTTCTCGGTACCGGTACTCTTAAGGAAGCTTCTGCCGTCCTGTACTGTTGCAGCTTTTTCTGCTGTGGCGGTTACGGAGCCGGCGGCAAGCATTGCGGCTAAGGTGAAAAGGATAGTTACTTTTGTTTTCTTTAACATGACTTTTTCCTCCTTGGTATTTGAAAGGCAGTTGTTTTGGCAGTGCCTTTCGGATTTAATATAATATAAGGATATAAAATAACAGGAAAAAACAACATGACGTTGCCGGAAAATGAAAATTTCCAAAAACGTCATGTTAAAAGGAGCAGGGCGGCAGTATAGTATACTTGTAACATGTTACAGGCGCTGGCGTTTCCAAACGCCGAAAAATACAAAATAAAAAAGAAAGGTAGATAAACAAAATGGAAATGAAAAAGACTGTGACAATGGAAGAACTGCAGATGCTGGAGGTAGAGGAAAACGAAGAGACGGTGGATTTCTGCGGAACTACATGCAGAAACACCTGTGGCAGTACAGTAGTGATAGTTATTAGCAAGCCCAAGGAGTGATAAGCGGTATTCATCAGGGATTAACGGCGATTTGGCACCGGCGATCCCTGAATCTGCGAAAATCGTATCTTTCGCAGAAAATCTAATTTTGTGGATGATCTGTGCCGCCTCAGGCGGCATGGAAGAACATAATAACAAAACGGAGGAACAAAGAAATGATAAGAGCAATCCGATCGGCTCTGGCGCCCATAGGAAAGGGGTATGTGCGGTTGAATATGGCAGTGATGCTGCTTTTGGCGGCCTGTGCTGCCATATTTAACGTGTATTACGCGAATATGCTGGGACAGCTTGCCGGACAGATGGAGGGCGGCGGGGATCCCTGGGGGTATGTGTATCGTATGCTTGCTGCCCTGCTGGGGGTGTGTCTGGTGGCAGTGGTGGAGTCGATCTATAAAGTAAGGCTGCGCTGCGATGTGGTGGAGTGTTATCAGAAGCGGTTTTCCTGTTCCCTGCTGGAAGCTCAGATGAAGGACATTCGCAATCTGAACGTCGGGGATGTGAATGTTCGGGGTACGTCGAATCTTCTTGGGGTTGCCGACATCTGGACGTCGGATCTCTGGAGGCTGACTGCCAATATCTGCAGGATTATGGCCTCCATGGTGGCAATCATTTTAATCAATCCTTTGTTTTGTCTGTTTATGTTGTTAGTTATCGCCGGCTCTTTCTTGCTGCAGGTGATCGTGTCCAGGCCCGTGCAGGGCTGCCGGAAGAAGATTTTTGACTCTCAGGGACAGGCGGAAACCGTATCTGCGGACCTGCTTGGGAATCTGGAGACGGTGCAGGTGGAAAAGGCGCAGAAATGGGCGTATACAAGGTATCAGAATGCCCTGCGGGGAATGGAGGGGGTGTTCCGCAGGCAAATGCCTCCCCTTTCCCTGTTGATGTCGGGAAGCTTTTTCTGCTCCATGCTTCCCATGCTGTTTGGCATTTTTTATCCGGCTCTCTCCTACATGTCAGGGAAAATGGCCCTGGCGGAATGTATTACGGTGATTACTCTGGCTCTCTCCCTGGCGACGGTGGTGCAGTCCATGTCCCAGATTCTGGGAAGCCTTCAGCAGGATATTGCTTCGCTGCAGAGAGTGGAAGAGGTGTGGAGCCTGGAGGCTGAGCAGGAAGCATACCGAAATTGCGGCTGCTATCGTTTTGCAGGGAATTCAGAGGGTGGAAGCAAAGGCTCCCATGAGGTTCTTTGCAGAGCCGAAAATATTACCTTTGGTTATTCTGAGGAAGCAAATATTATGCAGGGCTGGAATTGTGAGCTGGAGCGTAACCGCCTGTATCTGCTGACAGGGATCAACGGGGCGGGAAAATCCACCTTTTCCAAGCTGCTTACAGGGCTGTATCTGCCCAGGGAGGGAACTATTGAATACTGTATGGAGGTGGGAGAGGAATCGGATCTCCATGCCTTAAGGTCCCGGGCCGTTATTGCGGAGCAGAGTCCTGTATTGTTTGAGGGCAGTATTATTGACAATATTAAAAAAGGAAACGAATCCCTTCCGGATCAGGTCATAGAGGAATGGTGCGATGCCACCGGGGTACGCAGGGTGTTCGAGGGGATCCCGGGAGGAATGGAAGCACCTATAGAGCAAAGGGGCGTCAATTTGTCGGGCGGGCAGAAAAAGTGTATTTCCGTCAGCCGGGCCCTGCTGTCCGGAGCGGATTTGATTATTCTGGATGAGCCTACGGCAAATTTAAGCAGCGATATATGCGAGGTGATTTTCCGGCAGGTGGCCCAAACCCTGCAGAAGGGCCAGGGGCAGACGGTGCTGGTAATCACGCATGACGGCGGCTTTGAGAAGGCTTTCCCGGACGCACAGAGGTTATCCATGGAAGTCAGACGCTCCATGGAAACGGATCATTCCATGGAGGGTTAAAATGAAAAGCGATAGGAATAAAAAAGACAGGGAACTGATCAAAAGGACACTGCCCTATGTGAAAAAAATATGGTGGTTATATCTTCCAACACTGATCCTTTGGGCTGGCCAGGACGTATTTCTTACGCTTTCTTCTACATCCATCCAGAAGGCGGCGATAGACTTTTTCGGGGCGGGAGCTTATAACGAGAAGCTGATCCGGATTGTCAGGATCCTTCTGGTCTACCTGCTGCTGTTTGCGATAATGCAGATCTTTTGCAGTGTGATAGATTATGTGAATCTATATCTGACAAATAAGATCAAGCAGGATCTGTTTAAGGCATATCTGGTATTTCGGCCCGGCAGTGCGTCGAGGGAAAAGATCGGAGACATGAGCGCAAAGCTGATCGGCGACTGTGGAAACATCGCCTCATTTCTCACCTATGTGCTGGGAATGATTTTAATGCCTGTCCTGCAGGCGGCAGGCTGCATGATTGCTCTTTGCTGTTATCACTGGCTGCTGGGAGCAGGGGCCTTGGTGTGTGCGCTGCTCTCCATCCTGTATAATCGCCTGATTCAACCAAAGGTCAGGAAGGTGGGCAGGGAGCAGCAGGAGAACAACGGCGACTTTATGGGCAGGCTGGGGGACAGTCTGACCATGGCGGAGACCATCAAGGCATACCGGCTGGAGGAAGAAGAGCAGGAAAGGACCGGCGCGGTCATCCTGCAGGGCAGAAGGCTGAAGAAACGTTCCATGCTCTATTCGGCGGGCCTTACTTCCGTGGGTAATATCTGTAATTTCCTGTATACCGGTGCGGCCATTGGGCTGGGGGTATTTTTGTTCTTAAGAGGGGAGCTGCCTTTGTCGGTGCTGACCATTATTCCTACGTTGGCAAACGGTGTGCTTGGGGGCATCCTGGAGGTCTGTGGAATGACCCTTGATTTCCAGCCCATCCTTTCCTCCATGGAACGTGTCTATTCTGTGATTGACAGCTGTCCGGCGGCTGTAGAGGGTACAAAGGAAATTAGGACAAAGGCAGATGCGGATGCCGCGGCGGTGGAGATAGCGGGAGTGGGTTTTGCCTATGAAAACGGCAGCGGGATTTCCGATGTTTCCCTGACGGTGCAGCCGGGTACCTATCTGGCTGTCAAGGGAGAGATCGGCTGCGGCAAGAGTACGCTGATGAAGGTGCTGTTAGGGCTGCAGAAAAAGAGTACCGGGGTGATCCGGGCCTTTGGGCAGAGTCAGGATGAGATGTCTGCGGAAAGCTGGTTTGAGAATTTTACCTATGTGGAACAGAATCAAAAGCTTTTTATGGGAACCATTGAGGAAAATATTCTGCTGGGAGAAGAGCCGGACAGTGAGCGTCTTGCCTGCGTGCTGGAGCTGACGGGGCTGGGAGAGATGGTGAAGCGGTTTCCGGAGGGAATCCGGACAATGGCGGAGAGCCAGGGGGATAATTTCTCCGGCGGGGAGCGGCAGCTGATCTGCTTTGCCCGTGCGCTGTACAGCCATGCGCCGATTATGATTCTGGATGAATTTTCTTCCGCCTTTGATACCGTGGCGGACGGCCGGGCTCTCGAAGCCCTGAAAGCGGTTACCCGGGAGGGCGGATCAGCCATCCGCAAAACGGTGCTGGTGATTTCTCATAAGGAGGACTTTATCAAGGCGGCGGACAGGGTATATGTGATGGAATAGAGGACGGATAATAATTATTCCACTGGAATAACCAAGGAGGAAATCAATAAAAACGCAAACCGGCAGGACAGTCTGTATGAGAAGATACAGGCTGCCCGGCCGGAAGGGTGGGAAATAACGGAGACTCCTGTCTGGCTGCAGCTGCAGCCGGCCGGAGCGCGGCTTGTGGAGCAGGGCTGGAAGGGGCATGTGTCTGCGGTCTGGTATGAGGCGGAGAAAATAGCGGAACGGGTGATGCCGGTTTTGAGCGGGCAGGGCTGTATTTTTAAAATTGTCAAAAACAGCTCCATTCTGCGGGTGATTAACGATTGCCATTATCCCATGTCCGGCGCCAATAAATTTATTACCTTTTATCCGGAGACGGAGGAAAGCTTTGTCAGGATTATGGAAGAGCTGC
>CAZAMX010000150.1:0-6304 GCA_964486095.1 uncultured Acetatifactor sp.
TACATGGATAATTCCTTAAAATAATTCAGATTCAGCTCATACATTTTATCCAGCATGGCCACATCCTTCAACAGTGTGACCTGATGGGCTTCCAAGGCACTGCTGATCTTATTTACGTTCACCTCTGCCTTATCATACTTGGCCTTCATGTCCGCCAGCTGGTTGGCCTTCTTTTTGAACATGCCGAAGAAGCCCTTGTTCTCATCCTCGTCCTCAATGGATCTTAATTCCGAAACCACCCGGGTAAGCATCTCACCTACCTCGCCCATGTCCTTGGTCCGCACATTTCCCAATGCCGTCTCAGAAAAGTCCGCAATCTTTTTCTGGCATCCCGCACCGTACTGGAGTACCTGCCGCGTATTGGTAATATCAATCTGCGCCGCAAAATCATCCACCATCTTCTGTTCCTCCGGCGTGAGCCGCACCGTCATGTCTTCCCCGGAATTTGCGGCGTTAAGAGCCTTGTTCTCCGGCGTTTCCACCAGGGTCTGGGGCTTTGTGTCAACTACCGGTTCAAAGGTAAGCGTGGGAGCTTCCTTCAGCATTTCATCAAGATCGTTCATCTATGTATCCTCCTTAAAGTTAAGTGAAATTTCTCTCCTGTTATCTGGGAACCTTTTCCGGCTCTCTGGCCTTTGTAAAAACGCCCTGCCCCGCCAGCCCTTCCTTCACAAGCATGGTCTGCAGCACCTGGGCATCCGTAGTCACATCAAAAGCCGTATCCCGGTACATCCTGGCCAGCAGCTCTTCAAAGGCGCAGTTAATGGTATCCAGCGTCTTTTCAATCTCCTGCTTTGCCTCCATGATCTCCTGACTCTGGGCCTCCATTTCATCAAATTCTTTATATGCCTCTACCAGCTTTAAGGTGGTAGGGAGATAATAATTCATAAACTTTTTCATTTGATGCCGCTGCTCTCTATGGTCCTTTAAGCCCTCAAAGATCTCCTTCAGCAGGTTTTCCAGCCGGAACAGCTTGGCCGAAATTTCTTCTCCGGGAATGCTGTCATTCATATCGCGCAGCTTTCGGATACATTCCTGCCCTTCCGCAATCATGGCATTCAGCTCTGCATCGGCGCTTTCTCCGCCTGATGCCGCCGCTTCTTTTGTCCCGGCAACATTTCCTGTTTCCCGGGCCTTCAGCTCACTGCGCAGCTCCTGCGCCCTCTGCTCTCTCTCCTGCAGCTTCCGCTGCTTCTCCAGATCCAAATATTCCCTGTAGATCTTATCATCCAACATCAGACAGCTCTCCTGATTGTCCAGATGCCCCTGAGGAAAATGACCGGCTTCCAGCATCTTCCGGATTTCCTTTAAGACAAATTTGGGGGACTTATTGGTATAAAGAGCCAGATCGTTCAAATTAATATAATGATTATTTCCCGCCAGCTCCAGATACTTCTGTGCCCGATCCAGACGCTTTTTTTGTTTGCAGCCCACGCCGGTCATGGTCAAAAACACCAGCAAAACCAGAGACAACACGAAAAAGGTGGCCCACCAGCCGCCTCCGTTACTGATCCCAAGCCCTAAAAAAACCGCTGACAGGATTCCCATAATACCGGTTCCGATACCGCCGAACACCTTATAAAGCACACTGGAAATGCGTCCGACCTTCCGAAAAGGCGCCCGCTGCATGGCGATCTGAGCCTCTCTTGCCCGCTGTGCCTGCAGCTGCTCCTCCTGTGCCCGTTTGCGCTCTCTTGTAGCGTTTTCCCATTTCTCTGTCTGATTTTCTCCCACAATGCCGGAAACAGCCTGTCCTACCCTTGAGGTCACCCCCTTCACTGTATCCGTCACCGTATCTACCACAACGTCTCCCAGATCCTTGAAATCACCTGTTGTCAACGCAGCCTCAACAGCATCCCGAATTTCCTTCCCAATGCTATTCCATGACTTGTTATTGTCCATTGCCTCGTCCTTCATCATCTAAGAAACTGTTCAGAACAAGATTTCCTGACAGTTCCATGTACAAAGCAGGAACTGCCTCGGCAGTTTCTGCCTCAACCGTTTTATGCCTCGAATAAGGTCATTATCCCATAAATCTTGCCCCATGGCAAGTGTTTTTCATACAGTTTACGCGCCTGCTATTTATAGAACTCATGCCCTCCATGGCGGAAAAGAAAAGTGAGCTTTTCATCAAACCATCTCATTTTCTTGCTGCTGGCATACTTTCTTGCCGCAAAATACAACGCTCCCTGTGAAATATCCTCCCCCGCAAGCGCCCGCTCCACCGCCGCAATAGTCTCTTCACTGACCTCCACGGTATGAATTCTGCCGCTGGCCACCGGCGAAAACTGGGTAACTCCCTTTGACTGCTGAAAAACCACCTCCGTCACGGTCCCCGGAAAGCTGTCGCTGTCCACACGGTTCAATACCACATTTGCCACCAGCAGCTTCCCGTCCTCATCCTCGTTACCCGCCTCTGCCTCCACAATCCGCTGCAATATCTCCAGCTCGTCCTCCGCCAAAAAACGATAGCCGTCCTGCTCCATCAGGCTGTAACTGACCACGCGCTGTTCCGACGCGGTCATATCCGCGATTCCGATACCACCGCTGCTTTTCCCCCCCGGCAGCTCCGGAAATGTCTCGTTGCCCGTCTCCAGATCCTCCAGCTTCAGCATCAGCGCCGATTCGGCTTCCGGTGCCGCATGTCCGATTTCCCAGACACAGATGCCGCCCATCAGTATAATCAGGTTGCAAAGCAGCAACAGGCTTAACGCTTTTCTATACATAAATCTGCATGTCCTATCCTTTCACATATACTACCGAACTGCCACCTTGTCCGATATATCAATATATGAAAGTATTGCCTGTTATATGACTTAGATGGTATAATGACCTTATTTCAGGCAGGAAGCGGCCGAATGGCCATCTTTAAAGAGGGAAACACAGCGCATGACATCAAAATCAATTCCCGACAAGCAAAAATACCACGGCCCGGAGGGTGTCTTCCCGGCATTCCGCAAAGACGGAACGCCTTATTTTCGCGCCTCCCTCACCTACCGCAGAAAGCATATCAGCCTTGGCAGCTTTTCTACTTCCGAGGATGCGCATAATGCTTATCTGGAAGGATGGCGCATCCTGGCCAATCCTCTCTGCACGCCGGAAACCTATCAGGAAAAAAGTACACTTCCCTTTGAAAAATGGGTCTGCCTTACTAATTTCCGGGATAACGGTCTGTATTTCAGCAACCCTATCTATATAGGCAAAAGAATGTTTTATTATTATCTTTCCCCCTCCCTGGTGCTGAAATTTGATCCTGACGATCTGTTTTACTATTCCTCCCATAAGATCATGCAGCGGGGCGGCCACTATTTTGTAGCCGATTACGGCCTCCAGGTCAGCATTGTTTCCAGATACGGTATCAAACCCTACGCCAAAGAAGGCCGGGACTACCGTTTCATCAACGGAGATTCCAGCGATTTTCGCCGGGAAAACCTGGAAATTCTTAACCTCTATCACGGTGTTGCTCCGGAATACAAAAACGGACAGCTTATGTTTGCTGTCCGCATTCATATTCGCGGAAATTATATCGTAGGCCGCTATCATGATGAAATCACCGCAGCAATTGCCTATAATAAGGCCATTGACGTACTTCATAAAAACGGGCTGCAAAAAAAATATCTGCCTAACTATATTGAAGATCTCTCTCCCAGCAGGTATGCGGAAATCTATTCCGCTCTTGAAATCTCACCGAAAATAACCGGCTACCGCCCCTGAAGGCTGCCCGCGCCGTCTTTTATTTTTCTGAATAGTCAATAAAACTGATGTTAAGATTTACCGGCCCGGCAATGCCGTCCACAGAGCCCTGGGTGCTGTACTGCCACATGGCAAATTTGTAGGGATAATCGGGAATGTCCGCCGCCTGGGAAAGCCACACATCATACGCAGTCAGCTTGGACATGTCAATCTTTTTAATCAGCCATTCCTTATTTCCATACAGAATCGTTTTGTATCCCGCATTGCCGATGGTATCCAGAAACGCCTTGGTAATCTTTGTACGCTCCGACTTGCTTAAGCCGTCGATCCTGGAGGTATCGTTTGGCACCAGCTCCATATCATAAGCCACAGGATAGGTGATCTCATACTCTCCCAGACTTTCCAGCACCAGATTTGCCTCTTCTACAGCCTCTTCTTCCGTGATGGCCTGAGAATAAAAATAAACGCCCACATCCAATCCGGCATCCGTAGCCCGCTTGATATTTTCATTGAAATACTCGTCCACAATCAGCTGCCCTGTACCATAACCTCTTGCCCCTACGCGGATCATGACAAAATTGATCCCTGCCTTCTTTACCTTTACGAAATCAATATAGTCCTGCTGCTTTGACACGTCTACGCCCACATAGGAAACTTGTTTGCCGTTCTCATAATATTTCATCCGGTCGGACTGACAAACCAGCCTGGTAAAATCATATTCATGTTTGGGAAGATAGGGACTGATCAGTACCCACTCTTCCTTACCGTCCGCGCTCACTACCAGCGTATGCTTCCCGTCAGTGGCCGGATCATTCTCCACCTTCTCCTGTTCCGCCGGTTCCTGAGGCCCCGGCGTTTCTTCCTCCTTCGGAGGATACATATCCCAAAAGTCAAGATCCTCCGGGCGCAGTCCGCTTCCGGAGGGAACACTGTCCGGCTCCGGCGAAAGAATGACGGGCGATGTTTCTTCCGGCTGACGTGCCGTATTCCCGGCTCCATGACCGTGCTTCCTGCCGCCGTTTACTATGAGAACCGCCACCAGAATAATGGCAATAAATACTGTCACAGCCACTATGGTCATTACCACCGTCGGTGTCATACCGGAATGATCGTCATAATCATCATGCAGCTTCATGATCTTTTTCCCGCCTCCTTTCTTCTGCTTTCAAGAACCTTAGAGAGCCTTTACGAAGCACTCTATGCCGCAGGCTAGAGTTTCTTCTCAAAGTTTTACGATTGCCTTCTTGGGACACTTTTCTGCGCAGATACCACAGCCCGTACATTTCTCCTGATCAATGGTGGCATTAAATTCCGTCACGGCAACAGCCTGGCTGGGACAATTCTTCACGCAGATACCACAGCCGATACATCCAACCTCGCAGGCTTTCATAGTAACCGGTCCCTTGTCTTTGGAGCTGCATGCCACCGCAGTCTTTGCGTCATAGGGGATCAGGGAGATCAGATTCTTAGGACACACAGCAATACACTTACCGCAGGCCTTGCACTTTTCCCGATCCACTACCGCCACACCGTTCACCACATGAATGGCATCAAAAGGGCAGACCTTGGCGCAGGTGCCAAAGCCCAGACAGCCGCTGTTACAGGACTTAGGTCCCCCTCCCGGCACGAAGCTCATCATCCTGCAGTCTTCTATTCCGTAATAATCATAGTCCTTCTTCGTTCTGTCACAGTCCCCCTGGCAGGCCACAAAAGCCACCTGTCTTACCTGGCTTTCGGCTTCTACTCCCATGATCTCCGCAATTTTTTTCCCCACCGGCTCACCGCCAACGGGACAGGCATTGACCGGAGCTTCCCCCTTTGCAATGGCCGCCGCCAGGCCGGAACAACCCGCGAACCCGCAGCCGCCGCAGTTATTTCCGGGAAGGGCTGCCAGCACCGCTTCTTCCTTTTCATCAACCTTTACCTTGAATTTTATCCCTGCAACACCCAGGAAAAGGCCGACGAAAATGCCAACCACGCCCACAACTGCCGTAGCCGTAACAATACCAATTCCACTCATGTGTCATTCCCCTTTCTAACCTCCATGTAATCTCAAGGCCGTCAATCAGCCTATGAGCTAAAGCACGCTACAGCGCTCCTGACAATCCGGAAAAGCCGATAAACGCAAGTGCCATCAGCCCCGCCGTCAGCAATACGATGGGCATCCCCTTAAAGGAATCCGGCACGTCATTATGTTCAATTTTTTCGCGGATTCCCGCCAGGATCACGATCGCAACGGTAAATCCGGCCGCTGTGACAAAGCCCACCATGGTTCCCATACCGATGCCATATTCCGCCTGCTCATTGCTGATGGCAACGCCCAGCACCGCGCAGTTGGTGGTAATCAGGGGCAGATAAACTCCAAGAGCCTCATAAAGGGACGGCATGGCCTTCTTCAAAAACATCTCCACAAACTGAACCAAGGCCGCAATCACCAAAATAAACACAATGGTATCCAAATACTGTACATGAAACCGGATCAGCACAAATTTGTTAATGACTCCCGCCACAGCGCTGGCCAGGGTAATGACAAAGATAACGGCCACCCCCATGCCCCCTGCGGTCTTCACATTTTTGGAAACTCCCAGAAAAGGACCTAACCCCAGGAATT
>CAZAMX010000151.1:0-6300 GCA_964486095.1 uncultured Acetatifactor sp.
GATGTTGAGATGGTCAGGAAAGATTTGGCGCGGGGCATGGAAGATGAAAAAGCTCAAAATACGCTTGTCAGGCATACATCTCTTTTGTAATTTCCAGCTCGATTATTTTCCACTTTTCTCCTTTTATTTCCGCCGTCTCTTCTTTTTCCATAAAGACTTCCTGAAATCCCACCGCTTTATAACATCTGTACGCCGGAAGATTATTCTCAAATACTCCGATGGTAACCTTTTCGGCTCCGAGAATTTCAAAAGCATATTTTAAGCCCTGCTTAAGCATCCGGCTCCCATAGCTTTTTCCTCTTTTTGCCGCATCCACAATTACCCATCCGAAGCGGAGTATCCTCTTATCGCCATGTATATACCGCATGATAAAATGCCCCACAACACCGCTGTCGTCAAATGCTGTCACAGGATAAAAATTGTCCTGCTCTGCACAGTCACCGTTATGCAGTCTGTACTTGTCATCAATATCCTTCGCACAAACAGGGAACGAGCCAAACCGTCCCCCGCTCCATTTGTAAAACACATCTTCGTCTGTCAGCCAGCCTGTTATCTCTTCCGCATCACAACTCTTGTATGGTCTTAACCTCAGCATTTTATTACTCCTCTATAGCCCGTTTCCCTGTGCCAATATTTTTCTTAATGCTTTCTTCCATATCCGGTAATCACTGCCACAGCCAGCATCACCAGCATACAGAGAGAATAAAAATTAACAAGAGGAATGGACGCTGGCGCTACCGCAAAGCCTTCCCCGAACTGGGCGGACTGCTGGGCCGGAATCACGCAATGTACCGTCCAGGGCGCCAGAAAACAAAATACACAGCCTGTACAATCCAACAAGTTCGCACGGCGATACCGGTTTACCCCCGCCTTTTCCCCAATTTCATTTACCAAGTCTCCCAGGGCCACGATTGCCACGGAAATGACGCCGGTCACCATGCTCAAAATCCCGGCGGACAGTACAATGGCTGTCTCCGTACTGCGCTCGCTTTTTGCAAAGCGGGCCAGAAACGCCCCCACATCCTCAAAAAGGCCGCTGCGTTCCACTACCCCTAACAGGGCAAACACCGCAATCAGCATAGCCACTGTGCCCGCAGTCCCCGTAATGGCTTCTATGATTGCTCCCGACACGGCAAATCCGCCCGGAAAGGCAATGAGCTTATCCACCGTGTATATGCGGAAAAGCAGTCCGACAGCAATTCCCGCCAAAATTCCCCAGGAAAGTGCGGTGATCAGATGCTTTTTCATCAGACAGAGGACGATAATCACCACCGGCACCACCAACATGACCAGGCTGACCGGATTCGCCTCACCGGCTGCCGCTGAGGTTACCGCACCGCTATCTGTGGTTTTGGCAAACAGCAGAAACAGAATCAGCGCTCCCGCCGCTGCCGGCAGGCTGTAACGCATTCTGGTCTTTACTACGGTCCCCAGCTCCGCATGCTGTGTGGCAGAGGAAGCAATCGTGGTATCCGAGATCGGCCCCAGATTATCGCCAAAGGCCGCCCCCGACACAATGGCGCCAATCATAAATTCCGGTGCCGCTCCCGCCATCACCCCTACCGGAAACAAAATCGGAATCACTACGAAATAGGTTCCCACCGAGGTTCCCGTAGCAAATGCCAACAGGCAGGTGATGAGGAAGGAAGCCGCCACAAACAGCCTGCCGGTAAAGCCTGCCACCACTACATATGCCGCAATGGTCTGCACCGCCCCGCTGGCCGAAATCAGCTTGCCTGAGACCGCTGCCAGTATCACTGCCATCACAATCACGCCAAACATGGGCTTGCTCAGACCATAAACCAGCGCTTCCCCGTATGCTTTTTCATCTTTCACAAAAAGAACCCCTGTCACCAGCGCCGTAAAAAATGCCAGCACATATCCGTTTACATTAGACTGACTGAACGCCGCCCACATAATCATGACTGCCGCAGCCAAAAGCGGCGCCAGCTTGCCAAACTTTCCCAAACGAAATTCTATTCTTTTTGACTTTAACTCCATCTTGCACCCTTCCATGCCCGCCAGAGGCGGGCACTAATTTCAACATTTGGAAGTAAACTTCCCGTCATGCCGACGCAGCCGGCAGATGTTCTTCACCGGAAATCCGGCGCAATAGCCCTTCAAATTCAATGCTCGACCCTGCAGATTCTCTTTTCTGAGAAAGAATTGTGTCAGCGAAACAGCTCCGCCGTTTTTGCCATCCGCTCGGCAATTCTGACGCCAAAGGGACATCTGCTCTCACAGCTTCGGCAGCCGATACACTCATTGGCATGATGCTCCAGGGCGTCATAGTGAGCTTTTACGGCAGCCGGAACCTCCGGCTGCATGGTGGCCAGGTCATAATATTTGTTTACCATGGCAATGTCAATTTCCGCCGGGCAGGGCTTGCAATGGCCGCAGTAGGTACACTCTCCCTGTCCGAAGGTATGGCGGGGTGCCTTTGCCAGTACACCGGCATAGTCTTTTTCTTCCTGAGTGGCAGTTTCATAAGCCACGGCCTGTTCCACCTGCTCCGGCGTGTCATAGCCGGCCATCACCGACGCTACGGCAGGGCGGGTCAGACAGTAATGGATACACTGCACGGGCGTCAGCGCCACCCCAAAGGGAGAACGCTTTTCGTCAAACAGCCGCCCTCCGGCATAGGGCTTCATAACAGTGATGCCTACATCTCTCTGCTCGCAGAGCTTATACATCCCGGCACGGACAGGGTCGATACCGCTCAGGCCGGCCTGATATTCATCGGCAAAATAGGTATCAATATTATCCGTGGGCGGAAGCAGGTCGAAGGCAGGATTAACACTGAACATCAGCATCTCGATCAGCCCGCTTTCCGCAGCTTTGACAGCCATGGCCGGGTTATGAGTACTCATGCCGATGTGCCGGATTTTTCCGCTTGCCTTCAGCTCCTTTACGTATTCTATGTACGGGCCGTTCATGGCGGCATCCCAGTCGTTTTCCTGGTCGATGAAATGAATCATCCCTAAGTCAATATAATCCGTCTGCATCCTGGTCAACAGGTCTTCAAAAGCCTCCCGGCATTTTTCCGGCTCCCGGGTGCGGACATACTGGCCGTTCTGCCAAGTGGAACCGATATGTCCCTGGATCAGCCAGCGTTCCCGCCTGCCGGCCAGCGCTTTCCCGATGTTGGAACGGACATTGGGTTCCGACATCCAGCAGTCGAGAATATTTATTCCCAGCCTTTCCGCGCAATCAATGACCTCCCTGCACTCGTCGCAGCTGTGGCGTTCCAGCCATTCGCCGCCCAGGCCGATTTCACTGACCTTCAGTTCTGTTTTACCAAGTCTCCTGTAATTCATCCTGTACCTCCTTCGCCAATCCGTTAAATTAAGAAACCCTGTTAAAACCCCGACATTTCAACGCTTCCAGCCTTTGGCTTTAATCGTCAACTCCTTCAAAAATTTCGCTCAGCAGCATTTTAATATGCGGAAACCCTTTGAGTGAAACCTCTGTATCTGCATTATAATGTGCGTCCTCCTTATCCTCCTGCAAAATATAATTCTGTTCCAAAATATATTTTCCGTCCTCCAGATAATAAATTTCAACAGATTTCCCCTGAGGCGCCACAATCCAATACTCTTCAACTCCCGCTTTTTCGTAAATGTCCTTTTTCTCCGCTTTGTCCCTCTTGGCAGTCGAGGGACTTAAAGTTTCAACAATAAACCTGGGAACCCCGCTGTAAAAGCCGCCCTTCAAATGCTTGCGGTCACAGACCACCATAATATCCGGACATACATAATCATCATTTACGTCCGGGTGATACTGAAAATCAAGATTCTCCATAAAAACAAGGCATACGCTGCTTTTCAGCCCTGTCTTGATAATATTATAAATATTCCCGTTAATGATCCCGTGCTGATAGCCGGGTGCCGGCGACATATTATAAACCACGCCGTTCACTTTTTCATCCTTTTTACGTTCGGATTCGGCCAAACCCATACTGCCACCTCGCTCTTTCTGATTATACTCGTGAACGCATTTAATTGCCGATTTCAACTCTGGATTGCCGATGCGTTCAACGTTTAACTGTACAGACGGCAATTATTTACGTTTGTGGGTATAAATCATGTGCATCCCAGCCATCCGCTTTTATTATACACGGCTTTCCCATAGTTTACAATAATTATCGGATTATGCTATAATGAAAAGGCCAAACTGCCTGTAAAAAACGAAACTATTAGATGCCGGGAGAAAAGGGATGAAACAAATATGCCTTTACCAGCTTTTTCCTTTTTGGCGCTGTACATGTTGTAACCGGCTTGAATATGTACAGATTTCTGCAAACAGGAACAATCGGCTTTGCTTTTGCGGTCATGTATTTAAAGTCCGGAAATGTGTTAATTCCAATGATCCTGCATTTTTTATATGATATATTTGCTAATTTAACAGATTACGCCACGTGGAACAATTCCCCTTTGTACATAAACTTGAATTCGATATTTGATATAGTGTTACTCCTTCTGTTTGTAATATCCTTACTTTTACTTCTGCGAAAGGGAAAAGACAAAACATTATGCCGTGGGTGACGATTGCCACGGCCGCTCACTTTACTTCCTCCAGACCAAAGTGCTTCGCCAACGCCGACAGCATTTCTTCCCGCGTATCATTTTCAAAATCCGAACGGGTATACGTAAAGAAGCCCGTATGCGCCCAGTCAATCTCCAACGGAGGGTGATACAATGCCCAGGAATTAAAGTTTCGCAGTGCAGCTTCCGGGTCCGGGCAGAGCCGAATCTGCTCCATCATAAATTTTTTGTCCGGGTCATCCCGGTCAAAGAACCGGTCAGCACAAATATCCGGCGGATCACAGAGCATAATGGCAACACGATGATACGCCGAAATCTCCCTCAGCACATCCGGCGGAATATTGGTATCCACGATAATCTTCTTCCCGGATGCCGCCAACTTCAACAGCTCCAAAATCTCAATTTCCACGCATTCCATAGAAACCTGATTCGTCCAGTTCCAATGTTCTTCCGGCGTCATACCAAGCCATTCCTGCCAGCCGCTCATGGTGTCAAAGTAGCATAGTCCAGGCTGCTTCCACCGCGACAGCTTATTCCGTGGAAAAGCATCATGATAATTTTCACCGCAATGGATCATATCATACCGCTCAGCCAACATTCTGACCATCGTTGATTTTCCTGCATAACTGTGTCCGTTTATGAAATAAACATTCTGCAGGTAATGCTGAATTAAATTGCCACTAAACTGTATTTTCATTTTTACACCTCTCTGCGCGCTTCAGCGCGCACTAATTTCAATATTCATGACAATAGAATTCAGCTTTGGAATTCTATTGTCATGGAAGTTTACTTCCAAACTTCCTCCGACTTTATGACCTGCATGATCATTTCCCTGTTTCTATTGGCTTTCTATAAAGTGTACGGCAGAGTTATCCCAATACTTCTTATAAATGCTACTATTCTCGTCAAAATTTAACTGATACATTCGAAAAGTAACCAGTATGTTTTTGGGCTGCCATTGTTCTTCATAAGAATATTGGTATTTCATGCCCAAACGTTTCATAACGCTGCCGCTTCGGGGATTGTTAATGTCATGGGTTGCCGTAATATACGGAAGTCTGTCTCTTTTTACCTGCGCAGTCACAGCCTTACCTGCCTCTGTAACAATTCCCCGATGCCAAAATTCTTTCCGAAGCCCATATCCCAGGTCATGGCCGCCATCCATATCAGCCTTTATGTAACCGATTGGATAATCATCCTCCTTCAGGCAAATCGCGTAAGCGCAGGCTTGCGGCCTCACATACTCCGCCGCATAATTTCCCGTAAAATGGGCACGTGCTTCCGCCATACTTTTCAGGGGAAACCACGGCAGAAAAGTGTTGACTTCCTCGTCTCTCAACAGCAAATAGAATGCCTCTATATCACCCTCATGAAATTTTCTCAGTATAAGTCTTTCCGTCTCCAGCCGCGGTGTGTTCATTCATTTCCTCGATTCTGGTTGATTATCGCAAAATCTACTGCCGAAACATCGTCCCAAAGCGACTCTGCCTTATTTCTTATCAAAGCTTTCTCCTTTGCTCCTACCTTGGAAAACAGCTCTATTAAAAGATTTTTGTTCTTCTTTTTCCATTTGCCAATCACCAGCCCCTCCAGCATAAGCGCAGGCATGACAATTCCTGAAAGATTGAAAATCCCTCTTATATTTTCCTGTTTTAAATAAAGGCTCTCCTTCTTGTCATATGCCAACATCAGCTGGTCAAACCCTGCCAGAAAAAGGCACTCGGGAATACAGCCGTCGTATGAACTTCCGTTTTCG
>CAZAMX010000152.1:0-6202 GCA_964486095.1 uncultured Acetatifactor sp.
AACCCTGGGCAATCCCAACAGCGACATCCCTGACATTGACGCCATTGCAGCCATAGCTCATGCCCATGGACTGCCCCTGGTTATCGACAACACCTTAGGCACCCCCTTTCTCATTCTTCCCATAGAGCATGGAGCCGATATTGTTGTCCACTCCGCCACCAAGTTTATCGGAGGCCATGGCACAACGCTGGGCGGCATCATTATAGACAGCGGCAGATTTGATTGGAAGGCGTCCGGAAAATACGCTCCCATCGCTGCACCCAACCCCAGCTACCACGGAGTAAGCTTTGCAGATGCGGCCGGAGCCGCTGCCTTTGTTACATACATCCGCGCCATCCTTCTGCGGGACACCGGATCCGCAATTTCTCCCTTTAACGCCTTCCTGCTGCTGCAAGGTGTGGAAACCCTCTCCCTGCGGTTGGAGCGTCATGCGGAGAACACCGAAAAGGTAGTAAATTTCCTGGCTTCTCATCCCCAGGTGGAAAAGGTCAACCATCCCTCTCTGCCCGATCACCCGGATCATGCCCTGTATGAAAAATATTTTCCTAACGGCGGCGCATCCATCTTCACTTTCGAGATTAAGGGCGGACAGGCAGAAGCTCACAAGTTTATTGACAATCTGGAAATATTTTCCCTGCTGGCCAATGTGGCGGATGTAAAATCCCTGGTTATTCATCCTGCCACTACCACTCACTCCCAACTTTCCCCGGAGGAACTGCTGGACCAGGGCATTAAGCCCAATACCATCCGCCTGTCCATCGGAACAGAGCATATCGACGATATTATTGCCGACCTGGAGAAAGGCTTTGCCGCCGTGGCGCAAAGATAACAACAGCACAAAATCCAAATGCCTTTTATGCAGATCATTTACAACCTGAGGATATGAAGGTATAATAAATTAATCATCCGCCGCAGCGCCTTTGCTGTAAACCATCGGCATTGCCGGCGGAAAGCGTAAGGGGAGGGCATTGGATAATGGAATCACGTTTTCAAGAAGCTGCCGCCGCTTTTTTGGCTCAAAATAAAGATCTGCAGGATTTTCTTCCTTTTCCGTCCGCATCTGC
The DNA here is from genome assembly GCA_964486095.1 of uncultured Acetatifactor sp. Lineage (GTDB taxonomy): Bacteria > Bacillota > Clostridia > Lachnospirales > Lachnospiraceae > Acetatifactor. Next base: position 1,065 of record CAZAMX010000152.1, read on the forward strand.
CAAAAAAGCCTACGGCCATTTGCCGGAGCCTTTAAGACAGCGGCTCATTGCCGAGGGCGAGGCCTGTTTGGACTGTCCCTATCCGCCCATCTATGCCACGGACTTCATGGCTTTTCAGCGGACCGGAAACCGGGTGAATTTTGAAAACCTTTATTTTAAAAGGCGCTATCAGCTAAACTCTCTGGTGGTGGCAGAATGCGTGGAGGCAAAGGGACGTTTTCTGGATCAAATCATCAATGGCATCTTTGTTATCTGCGAGGAAAGTGCCTGGCAGCTGCCGCCCCATAATTCCTACAGGCGGGATCAGCCTCAGGAGCTTCTGCCCGACGCTTCCCGCCCTGTTCTGGACCTCTTTGCCTGCGAAACCGGAGCTCAGCTTGCCTGCATTTATTATCTGCTGAAAAATGAGCTGGAAGCTGTCAGCCCTTTTATCACCACCCGCATTCTGGCAGAACTGCGGACGCGGATGATAACCCCTTATCTAAACCGTCATTTCTGGTGGATGGGACAAGGTGACGAACCCATGTGCAACTGGACGCCCTGGTGTACGCAGAACATCCTGATTACGGCGTTTCTTGCTGACTGCTCTCAGAGCGAAAAAAGAGCCGTACTGCAAAAGGCTGCCGCGAGCTGTGATTTCTTCCTCAAGGATTACGGAGAGGACGGCTGCTGTGACGAGGGCGCCCATTATTTCCGAAGAGCCGGCCTATGTCTGGATGCCGCCGCGGACATTATGAACCAGGTAACAGGTGGTGCTTTTTCTCATCTCTATCAATGGAGTAAAATGAAAAACATAGCCGCCTATATTGAAAATGTTCATGTGGCAGACGGCTATTATTTTAACTTTGCCGATTGTTCCCCTCTTCCGGGGCGGTCAGGCGTCCGGGAATTTCTCTTTGGCAAGCACACGGAGCAGCCGGGCTTAATGCGCTTTGCCGCCAGGGACTTCCAAACGGCTCAGGAGGAAATCTATCGGGAGGAAACCTACCGTCTCAGCCTTTACTACAGACTGCTGAACGCCTTTCATTACAGGGAGGTCATGGATTATGATACCTCCGCACCTGTAGCTCACAGGGATATTTATTATCCCAGCATCGGCCTGTTTATTGCCAGAAGTCAGAGCTTCTGCCTTGCAGTGAAGGCCGGAGACAATGATGACAACCATAATCATAACGATACCGGCAGCCTGACCCTTTACAAAAACGGCCGTCCTCTGCTGGCAGACATCGGAGTGGAAAGCTATACCGGAAAAACCTTTTCCGCCCGGAGATACGAAATTTGGACCATGCAGTCCGGCTATCATAACCTGCCCACCATTGAAGGCCTGGACCAGCATGAGGGCGGCAGCTACTGTGCCACGGAGGTAAGGCATACGCTTTGTGAAGACAAAGCGGAAATCTCCATGGAGCTGATCAACGCCTATCCCCTTCCTGAGAGCAGTCATTTCTACAGGAGACAGGTCCTTCTTGATAAGAAGCGGGAATGCGTGATCATAAAGGATGAGACCGACTGTAAAAATGTTATTTTGAATTTTATAACATATGATAAGCCGGAGTTTGAAGATACAAAGTGCAGAATTGTCATAAGCTTAAAGAACTCTCGCCTGGAATTTACAGGCGCAGAGCTTCTTGCCATAGAGACCCTGCCCATCACCGATCCCCGCCTGCAGGCGGCCTGGGATCATGACCTGTACCGGATCCGGCTCACCATGAGCGCAGAAAAATTCGTTCTTTCCATCAGATAAAGGAGCTACGTTTCCCATGACTTACTCTCTCAGTGATTTGATATGGCTGTTTTTTATCTATTCCTTTGCAGGCTGGTGCATAGAGGTCTGCTATGCCGCCATTCGCCGCAGGCAGTTTGTAAACCGGGGTTTTGTCAACAGTCCTCTGTGCCCGATCTATGGCTTTGGCGCCGTCCTTTTTGCCCTGTTTTTACCGGAGCTGGTAAGCAGCCCTTTTTTCCTGTTTCTGGGCGGGATGCTCCTGGCCTCCGTGTTGGAATACGGCACCGGTATGCTGATGGAAAAAATCTTTCATAAGAAGCTGTGGGATTACTCCGGAATCCGGTATAATATCGGCGGCTATATATGCCTGCGGTATGCCCTGCTCTGGGGCATCCTGGCAATATTGACCATGACCTTTGTCAATCCGGCTCTGTGCGGTCTCCTTCGCATGGTTCCCGCCTCAGTAACTGCCTTCCTGCAGTGGACCGCTATCCTCCTGCTTGCTTTGGACTTCCTGGCCGAGGCCCTGACCGTACGGGGAATGCTTGCTTCCGCCGGGAGGCTGTCCCTGATTTCCAGCCGCCTGCGGCGCATTTCCGGACTTCTGGAAGGACGTCTGACAAAATCCTTTCCCGCCATCACCAGGGAAGAGCTGGAGAAAAAACGCAAAGAACAGTCTATACGCAAAAAAAGCACCGTGTTTGCAGAGGGCTGCAGCTTTTACAAGCTGACCGCGCTGTTCTTTATCGGTGCCTTTTTAGGAGACATCACGGAGACTGTTTTCTGTTTGATCACCACAGGCGTTCTTATGAGCCGGAGCAGTGTGGTTTACGGTCCCTTCAGCATTGTCTGGGGACTGGGCTGTTCTCTCCTGACTCTGTTTCTGTATCGCTATCGGAATAAAAGCGACCGCCATATTTTTCTGGCAGGCACTCTTTTAGGCGGCGCCTATGAATACATCTGCAGCGTATTCACGGAAGCCGTTTTCGGCACCGTGTTCTGGGATTACAGCGGCTTTGCCTTTAATCTGGGCGGACGCATCAACCTGCTGTACTGCTTTTTCTGGGGCATCGCCGCTGTGATCTGGCTGAAGGTCATTTATCCGCCGCTGTCCCGGCTGATCGAAAGAATCCCCAGGCGTACCGGCACCCTGCTTTTTAACTGTCTGATCGTATTTATGTTAATCAATATGGTAATTTCTTCTCTGGCTCTGGCCAGATACACAGAGCGCCACACCACGGAACCGCCTGCGTCGGAAACCGAAATTTCCGCACTGGACTCATTTTTGGACCGGCACTTTGACGACAAAAGGATGGAACGCATCTATCCCAACGCAAAGCTGGTAGAATGAAAAAGGGTCAAAAAATAGTTGTATTATTTTCGTTACTTTATACAGATCTCCCCGTACATTTCCGGGCGTCTGTCTCGGAACAACCCCCAGCTGAACCGCATTTCTTCCACTGCATCCAGATCAAAAGTGTGCAGAATTACACCTTCCTCTGCCCGCCCTGCATCCTCCAGCACCTCCCCTGTCTCGTCAGTAATAAAGGAAGAGCCATAAAACACCAGGGCCGAGGACTGGTTATTGTTCTCCTTTGTGGGACTTACCTTTTCCTCCCCGATCCGGTTGGCGGCAACCACAGGCACCACATTGGCTGCCGCATGGCCCTGCATACAGCGGCGCCAATGTGGCATACTGTCACATTCTATAATGGGCTCCGAACCGATGGCCGTGGGATACAGCAAAAGCTGGGCACCCATGAGAGCCATGGATCTTGCCGCCTCAGGGAACCACTGATCCCAGCATATTCCCACACCGATCCTGCCGTAAGCGGTATGCCATACCTGAAAACCGGTGTTTCCGGGAGTAAAATAAAATTTTTCCTGATAAAAATGATCGTCGGGAATATGAGTCTTACGATATACTCCCAGAACCTCCCCATCCGCGTCAATAACCGCCACGGAATTATAGGTCACATTTTCGGCCCGCTCAAAAAAGCTGACCGGCAGAACCACCTTCAGCTCCGCCGCAAGCTCTTTCATCCGCTTTACCGCCGGATTCTCCCATAGAGTTTTCGCCAGCCTGTAAGAATCGTAGTTTCTCTCCTGGCAGAAATACCATGTCTCAAACAGCTCCGGCAGGAGTATAATCTGCGCCCCCGCAGCAGCCGCTTGGCGGATCGCCTTCTCCGCCGCCTGTATATTTTCTTCTCTGGAACGATTACAGTACATCTGTACCGCCGCTACCGTCACATTTTTCATTGATAGCCTCCTCTTTCGGCATAGCATTCCCATTATAGATTGCCATGGAAAATCTTCATGCTTTTCACACCGGAATCTGCTGGGTAATACAGTGAATGTTTCCCCCGCCAATCAAAATGTCCCTGGCGTAAATCTGTATTACCTCCCGCTCCGGAAACAAGCCCTGCAGGATTTTTCCGGCTGCCTCATCCTCCGGCACACCGAATCCCGGCATCACGATATTTCCGTTGGAAATATAAAAATTCACATAGGACGCCGCCAGCCGCTCCCCCGGACTGCGGGTGGGCTCGTCCCAGCATTTGTCCAGTCCCCGGCACTCCTCGGCCGTCATCGTCACCGGCTTCGGCAAGGGCAGCTTATGCACCTTAAGCCGCCTGCCCGCGGCATCAAAAGACTGCTCCAGATAATCCAGGCAGGCTTTTGACATGGCATACTGGGGATCCGTCTTATCATCTGTCCAGGCCAGCACCACCTCCCCTGGCTTCACAAAGGCACAGATATTATCCACATGCTCGTTGGTTTCGTCACCGTAAATTCCACAGGGCAGCCAAAGGACTGTGGACAGATTAAGATACTCTTTCAAAGTATCCTCAATCTCTTCCCTGGTCATATGAGGATTTCTTCCCTTGCTCAAAAGGCAGCTCTCCGTCACCATACCCGTGCCTTCCCCATCCACGTGAATGGAGCCGCCCTCTAAAATAAAATCCCGCTTGCAGTAAACATCCTTTTCCAACAGGTCACAGAGCTTCCTGGCCATTCTGTTATCCTTATCCCAGGCAAAATAGAGCCCGTCCACAAGACCGCCCCAGGCGTTAAAGCCCCAATCAATACCACGAACCTCCCCTCGGTCATTTTTTACGAACGTGGGAGCATAGTCCCTGGCCCAGGCGTCATTACTGCTCATCTCCACCACCCGGATCTGCTCCGGCAGGATGGCTCTTGCGTTGTCATACTGTGCTTCACCTGCACACACCGTCACTTTTTCGGACCGGGAAATGGCCTCCGCCACAGCGGCAAAGGCACTGCGGGCGGCGTATCCGCCGTACTGCCAGGAATCCGGACGCTCCGGAAAAATCATGATACAGCCTTCATGAGGCTCATATTCTGCCGGCATCCGAAAGCCGTCCGCCGCCGGTACAGAATCCGTAAT
>CAZAMX010000153.1:0-6164 GCA_964486095.1 uncultured Acetatifactor sp.
ATCATATTGATAATATCTACAAGATTAGCAGAATACCTGTTTTGATGTCAACACTTTGGACAAAAGTCATTATCTTTGCAGGCAAAAAAATTCAATTTTCTGTTTGTGTTTCTGCCGGTATTATGCTATAATCTTAAAATGACTGTGATTGTGTCCGAAATAATATAAATAGGAAGCAGATTAATCTAGGAGGAAATGCAACAATGAGTTTACAGGTAGAAAAATTAGAGCACAATATGGCGAAGCTGACGATCGAGGTTCCTGCCGAAGAGTTGGAGAAGGCGATTGAGAGCGCTTATCAGAAGAGTAAAAATAAAATCAGCATTCCCGGTTTCCGTAAGGGTAAGGCGCCTCGCCGGATGATCGAGCAGATGTACGGCAGGGAGATCTTTTATGAGGACGCCGCAAATATTTTGATTCCCGATGCTTATGAAAAAGAGCTGGAGGAATGTGCGGAAGAGGTAGTATCCTCGCCCAAGGTGGATGTGGTACAGATAGAGGCCGGTAAGCCGTTTATCTTTACCGCAGAGGTAGCTTTAAAACCGGAAGTAACCCTCGGAAAATACAAGGGAGTCAAGGTGAGCAAGGCGGATACCGATGTTACCGATGAGGAAGTGAGCGCGGAGATCGACAGAGAGCGGGAGAAGAACTCCAGGACCGTAGACGTCACGGACAGGCCTGTGCAGAAGGGTGATATTGCCACCATTGATTTTGAGGGATTCGTGGATGGCGTGGCCTTTGAGGGCGGCAAGGGGAAGGATTATCCCCTGACCATTGGTTCCGGTGCGTTTATTCCCGGCTTTGAGGATGCCTTGATCGGTGCCTCGGCAGGAACGGATACCGAGGTAAATGTTACATTTCCCGAGGATTATCAGGCGGCAGAGCTTGCGGGAAAGGCGGCTGTGTTTAAGTGTACTGTAAAGAAGCTTCAGGAGAAGCAGCTTCCCGAGCTGGATGATGAGTTTGTGGAAGAGGTTTCCGAGGAAAGCGATACCGTAGAGGAATATAAGGAAGAGGTAAGGAAGAAGCTGGCGGCCAGGAAGGAAGCCGATGCCAAGAACGCAAAGGAAGAGGCTGTAATTGAGGCTGTGATCGCTGACGCTGAGATGGATATTCCCGAGGCCATGATTGATACCCAGCAGAGGCAGATGGTGCAGGATTACGCGGAGCGCCTGCAGGCGCAGGGCATTTCCATGGAGCAGTATATGCAGTTTACCGGCATGACAGTTCAGATGCTGATGGAGCAGGTTAAGCCTCAGGCTTTAAAACGCATTCAATCCAGATTAGTGCTGGAGGCGGTGGCAGCTGCCGAGAAGATGGAGGCTTCCGAAGAAGATTTCGAGGAAGAGGTTAAGTCCATGGCAGAAGCTTATAAGATGGAGGCGGATAAGGCTAAGGAGCTTTTGGGCGAGAACGGGAAGAAGCAGGTCATGCAGGATCTATGCGTCAGGAAGGCGGTAGAATTCCTGGTGGAGAACGCAAAGGAAGACAAGCCTGCCGCAAAGAAATCCACGGCAAAGAAGACCACCAAAAAGGCAAAGGAGGAAGCGCCGGCCAAGGAAGCAGCTGCCGAGGAGACGGCGGAAGAGTCCAAAGAGGATTAAGAACCAGGGAACAAGAGGACGGTTGCACTCCCGGGCGGCGGAGCGCAGCCGTTTGCTGTGTAACTTAATAATTTCTTAATTCCTTAATTTCTGTATATACATTGAAAAAAGGATAAAGGTAAGATATACTTACCGTAATAGCAATAATTGAAAAAACGGAGGACTTTAATATGAGTTTGATACCTTATGTGGTTGAGCAGACGAGCAAGGGCGAAAGGTCTTATGATATTTATTCCAGACTTTTGAAGGACAGGATCATATTTTTGGGCGAGGAAGTAAACGATACTTCTGCAAGCATTGTGGTAGCCCAGCTGCTGTTTCTGGAGGCGGAGGATCCGGAGAAGGACATTCATCTTTATATCAACAGCCCCGGAGGTGTTATCACGGCAGGCATGGCAATCTATGATACCATGAATTACATTAAGTGTGACGTGTCCACTGTCTGCATCGGCATGGCGGCCAGCATGGGCTCCTTCCTGCTGGCAGGAGGCGCAAAGGGCAAGCGTTTTGCCCTGCCCAACGCAGAAATCATGATCCATCAGCCTGCAGGCGGCACTCAGGGGCAGGCTACGGAAATTGACATTGCGGCGAAGCACATTCTGAAAACCAGAGAAAAGCTGAATCATATTCTGGCCGAAAAGACGGGCAAAGACTATGAGACCATTTGCGCCGATACGGAGCGGGATAACTGGATGAGCGCCGAAGAGGCAAAGGATTACGGCTTGATCGACATGGTGATTACTTCCCATGACACAAAATAAATTTTAGGAGTAAAAAAATGGCATCCAAAATGACAGGAAACGATATAAGATGTTCCTTCTGCAATAAAACTCAGGGTCAGGTCCGCAAGCTGATAGCGGGCCCTGCGGGTGTGTATATCTGCGACGAGTGTATTGACATCTGCGCGGATATTCTTGAGGAAGAGCTGGAGGATGACGAAATACAGGAGACTGCCCATTCCGAGATCAATCTGCTGAAGCCCATTCAGATCAAGAATTTTCTGGATGAGTATGTGGTGGGCCAGGAAGAGGCAAAAAAGGTATTATCGGTGGCAGTTTATAACCATTATAAGCGGGTGACGGCACCCAAGGATCTGGATGATATTGAGCTCCAGAAGAGCAATATTATCATGGTGGGTCCTACCGGCTCAGGCAAGACCTATCTGGCTCAGACGCTGGCGAAGATTATCAATGTTCCTTTTGCCATTGCGGATGCCACCACGCTGACGGAAGCGGGCTATGTGGGCGAGGATGTGGAGAACATCCTGCTCAAGCTGATTCAGGCGGCAGATTATGACGTGGAACGGGCTCAGTACGGTATCATTTATATTGATGAGATAGACAAGATCACCAAGAAAGGCGAGAACGTATCCATCACCAGGGATGTGTCCGGCGAGTGTGTTCAGCAGGCATTGCTGAAGATTGTGGAAGGCACCGTGGCCAATGTACCGCCTCAGGGCGGCAGGAAGCATCCGCACCAGGAGTTGATTTCCATTGATACTTCCAATATCCTGTTTATCTGCGGGGGAGCCTTTGACGGGTTGGAGAAAATCGTGGAGGCCAGACTGGACCGCAAGGCCATTGGATTTAATACGGAGGTGTCTCAGAAAACCACAAAGGAGCTGGGAGACCTGCTGCAGGAGGTAACACCTCAGGATCTGGTAAAATTTGGCCTGATTCCCGAATTTGTGGGCCGTGTTCCCATCTGCGTGGCTTTGAGGGGACTGGATAAGGAGGCGCTGATCCGCATTTTAAAGGAGCCCAAGAATGCTCTGATCAAGCAGTATAAGAAGCTGTTTGACATGGATGATGTAGAGCTTACCTTCGAAGAAGACGCTGTTACGGCCATCGCGGAGAAGGCATTCGAGAGAAAGACAGGAGCCAGAGGGCTTCGCTCCATTATGGAGGGCGTGCTGATGGATACCATGTATACCATTCCCTCTGACGCTTCCATTGAAGAATGTATTATCACAAAGCCTGTGGTGGAAAGCGAAAGCGAGCCGGTGGTGATTCATCGGGGAGAGGATCGGAAAAGGTTGGAGACAGCCATCTGATCCAAAGCAGTCAGCCGTGTGAAAGGATACCCTCTATGGTCATCAAAAAGGTAAGTCTGGAGACTGTGTGCGGCATAACGAGCAAGCTGCCGGATAACATTTATCCCGAGGTGGCCTTTGCGGGGAAAAGCAATGTGGGAAAATCGTCACTGATCAATGTGCTGATGAACCGCAAGTCCCTGGCGAGGACGAGTGCGCAGCCGGGAAAAACACAGACGATAAATTATTATAATATCAATGACGCGCTGTATCTTGTGGATCTGCCGGGGTACGGCTTTGCCCGGGTGAGCGGGAGCGTAAAAGAGCAGTGGGGTAAAATGGTGGAGCGGTACCTGAAGAGGTCGAAGCAGCTTAAGGCCGTTTTCCTGCTTGTGGATATACGCCATGCTCCTTCGGAGAATGACCGTATCATGTATGAGTGGATATGTGCAAACGGTTATCAGCCCATCCTCATTGCCACCAAGCTGGATAAAATAAAAAAAAGTCAGCTGGCCAAACAACGGCAGATGATCCTAAATACGCTGGGAGCGGAAAGAGAAGCCGTACTGATTCCCTTTTCCGCTCAGACGAGACAGGGCCGGGAAGAGATTTATGAGATCCTGGACAACATCACGGGGCAGATTCCCGTTGGCGAGAAGCCGCTTGCGCGGCGGAATGAGAGGAATCATGAGGAAGTACAGTAAAGCTCTGGTAAACATAGCGGTGGCAGTTGCGTTATTTTTTGCGGTTATTATACTTCTGCCCAAAGCGGTGGTCTTTTTTGCACCCTTTGTGATCGGCTGGATCATAGCGCTGATCGCCAGTCCTCTTGTGCGCTTTTTTGAAGAAAAGGTCAAGATCAAGAGGAAGGCGGGCAGCGCCTTTGTGATTATTGTAATTATCGGGCTGGTGGTGCTGTTGATTTACCTTGTGGTATCCCAGCTGGTAAATCAGGTCATCGGACTGATTCAGGCCCTGCCTGATATGTGGGCAGGCATGGAAGAGGATCTGAAAAATATCGGCAAGACCTTGAATATTCTGCTGGAAAAGCTGCCGGGAGACAATCGGCTGAGGCTGGATAACCTGGTGGATCAGATCGAGATTGCCCTGGGCGATTTTTTCGGAAAAATCAGTACCCCTACCATAGCGGCTGCAGGTAATTTTGCCAAGCAGCTTCCCTCCTTTTTTATCGGAATGATTATGGCGCTGTTGTCCGCGTATTTTTTTGTGGCGGAGAGAGAGCAGATCAACGAATGGTTTCGGAATCATGCACCGGCTTCTCTGCAGATGCGTTATCGTACGGTAAGGCAGAGCCTGGTTCATTCCGTAGGCGGATACTTTAAGGCTCAGTTCAAGATAGAGATCTGGATGTATCTGCTTTTACTGATTGGACTGGGAGCCCTGCGAGTCAATTATTTTGCGCTGATCGCTCTGGGGATTGCCTTTTTGGATCTGCTGCCTTTTTTGGGAACGGGGACTGTTCTGATTCCTTGGGCAATTATTCAGATATTGACCGCGAATTACTCGATGGCACTGTGGCTTTTAATTATCTGGGGTGGGGGACAGCTGGCAAGACAGCTGATCCAGCCTAAGATTGTGGGAGATTCCATGGGTGTGCCGCCGCTGCCTACGCTGTTCCTTCTGTTTATCGGCTATAAGGTGGGCGGCGTTATCGGTATGATCATTGCGGTGCCCGTGGGGCTTTTGGTCTATTCCATGTATCAGGAGGGAACATTTAAGACCACTGAAAGCAGCATTATGATTTTGGTGGCCGGCGTGAATCGTTTTAGGCGTTTGGGCAGTGAAGACATGTTTGAAGTGGATGAGATGAACCTGCGGAATGAGGAAGCGGCCCAAACGTTAGCAAAGCAGCGTCAGGAGGCGGAGCTGGAAAAGCAGGCAAAGCGGGAGCAGAAAAACAGGAAAAAGAAGCAGAAAAAAGAAAAAGAAAAAAATTGAAACTTTTTTGCTAAAAGATCGTCTGATAGAAATGTAGGGAGTGTGTAAACACTCTCTATTTTGTTGCAACTTTGATACAAAGGGGTGATAAACTGCTCTTGTCCGGGGCGGGGTGTGCCCGGATGGATAAAAAAATTTTCCGTTGGGGAATATTTACGGGTCAAATCTGACATATATTATGATTGACTTCGCAATTACAATTTGGACGGTCATTCGGCCGTTCTATACTTTGAATAAGGTCAGACGGGACTTGCGGAATAAATTGAGCCTTTGTTTGCCGGCGAAGGGCTGCAGACTGCGGCCGCATCGGATACAGAGGAATTGGGTACGCTTTTAAAGGATAAAGAGGTCCTGCTGATGCTGGTGGATGTAGAGCTGGGAGGCAAGGGCTGGGATAAGGGAATTGAGATGATTGCAAACTTAAGGAAGGCCAGCAGTATTACTTTGATTGTGGTATCTAAGCAGTCTTTGGAGACGGCCAAGATCATGGCTCTGGAGGCGGGGGCGGATGATTATGTAGCGGCGGACTGTAATCCCCTGGAGCTTCTGGCCAGGGTAAAGTCTCAGCT
>CAZAMX010000154.1:0-6140 GCA_964486095.1 uncultured Acetatifactor sp.
ATACCTTTGCCGCTTTTCCTCCTTACCGAAATGTTCCGGCGATTCCCGGTCCTGTATTTGGTTTCCCTCATAGCAAAGGTCTTTCGCCTTCTCCCCAAACTGTTCACTGGTAAGGTCAAAGGTATATCCGTCCACTACATTATAGCAATGAACCCCGCCATTGTCCGTGGGCATTGCATATACCTGACCGCCAAAAATATCCTGCGCCAAAAAGGCCGTTATAGAGCACTGTCCCAACGTCCTGTTTTCCTCTGTCCATTCTGACCGCATCCTGGGTGCGCAGGTTTCCGCACACCAAATAGATGTCAGGGCATCGTACAGGTCAAGCGGCGTCTCGATACCTTGCGGCCTCTTAACGCTACGGTAAATATTATTTTTTGCCTTCACCGCTCCGGCTGTCTGCCATCCGTAAAAATTGTAAGCCATATTCCAAACCTCCCTGCTGTCTTTTACCTGCCTGCTATCAGAATAGCACAGAAAGACGGATAAATCCAGGCTGCAGTTTAAGCCCGGCGCCGTTCTGGCACAATTCAGCCTTGCAGCAAGTCACGCCGCCTGGGGCAATAACTTCCTGCTCAGACGCGCTTTCGCTCGAAAAAAAAACGTTCACATTCCCATATATAATATGATAGGATGAACAGAGAATAAATCTTTTTACGGGAAGCGGAATATTCCGGCCCGGATTCCGACTTATCAGGTGAAAGCTTTCAAATGAGAATGGGGGACTTAACATGGAAGATTCTCAGATCATGGATCTGTACTGGGACCGCAATGAAAACGCTATTGCGGAGACAAACCGTAAGTACGGCGCCCTGTGCGGCAGCATTGCCATGAACCTGCTGTCTGACAGGGAAGATGCCGAGGAATGCGTCAACGATACCTGGATCGAAGCCTGGAACCGAATACCGCCCCAGCGCCCCGAGAGCCTCAAGGCATGGCTCTGCAGGATCGTACGCAATATTTCCATCAACCGCTGGCGGAAAAACCATGCGCAAAAAAGGTATCAAGGCATGGACCGGATCCTGGACGAGCTGGAGGACTGCGTCCCCTCACCCCGAAATGTGGAGCAGGAAATAGAGGATGCCGAGCTTGGCAAATGTATCAGCACCTGGCTTCTCTCACTGCCCAAAGAAGACCGGGTCCTGTTTGTACTCCGTTACTGGCATGGCAGAGCATTAAATGAACTGGCAGATAAATGGAACATTCCGGCCCCCAGACTCACCAAAAAAATGTACAGGCTGCGCCTGAGCCTGAAGGCTGCTCTTGAAAGGGAGGAAATCTATCTATGAATAGCAATAAAAAAACACGAAAGAGTGAAAAAATATACCGGGGTATTACCCATATCAATGACGAAATCGTGGAGGAAGCGGAAAATACGAATCCCCCGGCCCATACCGGCAGGAAACCCCGGCAAAAAAAACGGCCCCTTTGGCAGACAGGCGGGCTGGCGGCCGCCTGTCTGTGCATCATAGCCGCAGGGACCGCTCTCCTGCTCCGCACGCCGGAGCAACAGAATTCCGAAGGCGGACCGGATGATTACGGCAAAATCACGGCCCAGTTTTCCTCCCCTTCTCCTGACGCTGCAAGGGACAGTATGATAGATGCTCAGGACTCATCCTTTATCACTCTGGCAGAAATGTCCGTCAGACCCATGCTGCTTTCTCAGACTTCGACAGCACAGGCGCTCGATATGTCGGCTCCGGACACTGCACCCTATACCGTAGAGCCGGACTTAAGCAATGTAACAAACCTGGATCAGTTTTATTTATCCGACGGTCAGAAAGCCCTTCTTGCACAGAATACTTTTTATGTGAACGACGGCGGAGAAAACGAATTTTTTGAAATATACGAATACAATAGATATGCCATGATCCCCAATTTCGTGACAGTGGATTCCCTGATGCACACCTATCACCTGTATTTCAGCTATCTGCTGCGAAATACAGAGCGGAATTATCTTTCGGACAGCCTAACCGCACTGAGCGCTGCCATGCTGGACGCCAGCATTACCCAGTATGAGCAGCTAAAGGAAAGCGAATGGGAGGAAGCCGCCAAACGTAATGTAGCCTTTTTCACTGTGGGAAGCTGCCTGCTGGATGAAACCACCGTCATAAAAGACTATGTGGCGGACACCGTGAAATATGAGCTGGACGGCATCAACAATGCGGAAAGCATTGCCGTATCCGCCATCACCGGAGACTTCGAGGACTATACCCAGTATATTCCCCGGGGCTACTATGAGGGCGATCCGGCCCTGGAACAATATTTTAGGGCAATGATGTGGTACGGCAGAATCCACTTCCGGCAGGAAAACGAAAGCCTGGATAAAAGCGCGCTTCTGATCACAATGGCCCTGGCCTCCGATGCAGAAGCCTACCGGACCTGGAAGGCAATCTATGCGGTAACCTCCTTTTTCTCCGGCGCCAGCGACGATTTAGGCGTAGGTGAATATGCCCAGGCCCTTCGTGAGGCTTACGGTGAGGATGCTTCCCTGGAGGATCTGCCGGGAAACAGTGCCGCCTTTGATACCTTCCATACCCTGACCGGCAGCCTGCCTGCCCCCGCCGTCAATTCCATCCCCATATACGACGGTGAAAGTAACGTGATTCCCGGCTTCCGCTTCATGGGCCAGCGATTTACCATTGATGCCGCCGTCATGCAGAAGCTGATTTACAGCAGTGTGGGCAGAAACAGCGAAGGCAGCAGACGTATGCTCCCCGATGTGCTGGACGTGGCCGCCGCTCTGGGCAGCGACACAGCTCTTGAAATCCTGACCGAAGACGGTGTGATGGATTATGAAAATTATCCGGAAAACATGGAAATGCTCCGCAGCGGCCTGTCCGCAGAAAATGAGGCCTTATGGTCCGCCAGTCTGTATGCCGGCTGGCTGAACACTCTCCGCCCCCTGCTGGAAGTAAAGGGCGAGGGGTATCCCGCCTTTATGCAGAGCAGAGAATGGACAAAAAAGAATCTGGAATGCTTTGCCGGCAGCTTTACGGAGCTGAAGCACGATACCATCCTATATTCCAAGCAGGTGATTGCGGAGATGGGCGGCGCCTGGGACGAAGAGATAGACGACCGGGGATATGTGGAGCCGGAGCCTCTTGTGTATGCCAGATTTGCCTCCCTTGCGGAACGCACCGCCCAGGGCCTGAAGGAATACGGCCTTCTCTCCCCTCAGGATGAAGAGAACCTGTCCCTGCTGGCTCAAATGGCAGCACAGCTTTATACCATATCCAATAAGGAACTGCAGGATGAAACCCTGACAGAGGGCGAATATGACTTTATCAGGGGCTACGGCGGCAATATCGAACACTTCTGGTATGAAGCGGTAAAAGAAACGGCAGATTCCGAATGGATGGACAGTGCGGAATGTCCTGCGCCGGTGGTGGCCGACATTGCCACCAATCCCGATGCCGGTCAGGTACTGGAAATTGCCACAGGCAAGCCTTCCGACATTCTTGTGGTGGTAAATGTGGACGGCGTTTTAAAAATTGCCAGAGGAAGCGTATATTCCTTCTATCAGTTTACCTGGCCCGCCTCAGACAGACTGACTGACAGCAAATGGCGTCAAATGACGGGAAGCCAGGCGGATGAGGACGGAAATTATATCTACCGCAACCCGGTCGAAAAGCCAATATGGACGGACAGTTACAGATATGAATACGAATCGGAATAAAGCGAATCGGAATAGAACAGTAAAAATAATACTGACAGCAGCCGCCTTTTTCATCCTGGCGGCTGCTGCGGTCTATTACCTGTGGAAAAGCGGCGCCTTTCTGCCCCGCCAAATCCGCTGGGAAGACACCTCCTTTGTGGATCACACAGGCGATTACCTGATTGAGCTTAACCGCAGGGCCGTCACCGTCACATGGCAGGGCAGCTTAGCAGGCCCGGACAGCCTCCCGGGGCAGGGCGGCACCTCCGGGCAGGACGACAGTCCGAAACATGCAGGCGTCATCTGGACTTCTCCGACCGGCGTCAAGGTGCAGAAGGCGCTGTCCGCCGACGTTGATAATGACGGTCGGGAAGAGCTTGTACTGCTCTGCTGGAAAATAGGACGCTACGGCAGGGACAGACCCTTCTGGGTGGAAAAGGATGAAAGGAAATGGTCCCAGCACCTCTTTGTCTATGATTATATACACGGTGAAATCCGGCCCAAGTGGATGTCCTCTTACCTGGGAAAGGACCTGGCGGACATTCACGTTTATCAACGCTCAGACTGCCAAAACCGCCTCCTGTTTACGGATTTTAACGGCGAGACCACCTGCTGGAAATGGGACTCCTGGGGCTTTACCTTAGAGGACGCCGCCGTCTCCTTTTTAGCCTTCGGAGACAATCTCATCCACGAGCCCATCTATCGCTATGGCCTGCAGGACGACGGAGACTTCAGCTTTTTATATGAAAACTTTACGGAGCTGATTTCCGCAAGTGATGTTTCCGTGATCAATCAGGAAACGCCCCTGGTGGACCATCCCGGCCTCTACAGTGACTATCCCCGCTTCGGCACCCCTCTGCAGGTGGGCGAAGCCATTGCAGACGCCGGCTTTGACGTGGTGACCTGCGCCACAAATCACGCCCTGGACAAGGGAACGCACGGGATCAATACAACAAAGAAGTTTTTTCAATCCCGGGACATCATTTGTCTGGGGATACAGGCGGAAGACGAAAAGGAATATCGTCCCTTTGAGATTCTGACAAAAAAGGGAATCCGTTTTGCGCTCTTAAACTATACCTATGGCACAAACGGCCTCAGTATCCCTGCCGGCTCGCCGTACATGGTTCATCTGCTGGAGGACGAAGAGAAAATCAGACAGGATATTGAAGCCGCCCGGGCGGAGTCAGATTTCTGTATCCTGTTTGTCCACTGGGGCACGGAAAACTCTGCCCTGCCCGATGAATATCAGGAAAAATGGACACGTTTTTTTCTGGACAATCATGTGGACATCGTGATCGGCACTCATCCCCACGCGCTCCAGCCCATGGAGCTTTTACAGGCGGAGGACGGGCATGAGATGTTAATCTTTTATTCCATCGGTAATTTCATCAGCGCCCAGTCTGCGCGTACCAGCATAAAAGGCGGCATGGCAAGTTTCACCGTGTCGCCCTCTGCAGACGGATATAAAATTACGGAATATGCCCTGACGCCCCTGTCCATCACCTGGCACAAGGGCGGCAGATATACAGTGGATCAGGTCCTCACGCCATACCCGGACCCGGAAAGCTTTTCCTCAAATTCCGCCTCCGGAACAGGCTTGGAATAATAATATCCCTGGGCTACATGGGCTCCGATCTCCTGCATCAGGCGGATGTCCGCTTCCGTCTCCACCCCCTCGCAGACGATCTGGGCCTCCAGATTTTGTGCCATATTTACAATTCCCCGCATGATCGCTACCTGTCTGTTATGATCCTGCTGATTTAACAGGAAGGAGCGGTCCAGCTTAACCACGGAGGCCGGAACCTGCTCAAAGATCCCCAGAGAGGAATGGCCGGCGCCAAAATCGTCGATGGAGAGATGAATTCCTTTTTGATGCAGGGTATCCAGCGTTTCCTTTACCATATTCTGCTGCAGCTTCTCGATCACAAGAGTTTCCGTAATCTCCACCTCGATCAGTTCTCTGTCAATCTGATACCTGTCCAGAATCTCTTCAAACTTTTCCGCAAACCCCGGCTTGATAAAGTGCATTCTGGAGAAATTGCAGGAGACGGTGACCACCGTCTTCCCCTGGTCCAGACGCCTCCTGAGCATCCGGCACACAGACTCATAAACAAAGAAGTCAATCTCCGTAATCTTTCCTGTCTGCTCATAATAGGGGACGAAAAATCCCGGCGCCTTTACCGCTCCGCCCTCCGTGGGATCCAAAAACCTTACTAACGCCTCTGCTCCCACGATCTGCCCGCTGCGAATGTCAACCTTGGGCTGATAATAGACCGCAAAATCCTTCCAAACCTCCACAGACTGCAGCAGCTTTTCCCGCTGATGACGCTCCTTGAGCATCCTTTCCAGCTCATCATCATAGACCTTGACCGCGTTATCCGCCTTATCTCCCGTAAAATCCAAAGCCTGGCTGGCATAATTCAAGGCCACCTGCAGATCCTTTACCTGCTGCTCTATAAGATAGATACCCAGCTGTACCTGA
>CAZAMX010000155.1:0-6104 GCA_964486095.1 uncultured Acetatifactor sp.
GGGAAATGATGGATTAGACCAGATTATTTGTGGATCTGGTCTAATTAATGTAATATCTCCCCATCTTTCTAACTTTTATCCGTTTGCCATATCTAGTATTTCATATTCTTTCCAATTTTTTGCTACTTCCATTGTTCTGTTCCTTTCTGTTTTGTTCGTGTATATATGAATTCATCTTCACTTTCACTGTTTTCTGCTACCTTTGGTAACATTAGTATATGTATTTCGAGCTTATCTGTCAAGATAATTTTTCTTCCATTTTGTATTAAATCATATTTAAAATATGTACAAAATTCATAACTAATACCATATCAATACCAATAAAAACTACTGCAGAAAGTATTGCAGTTGTTATAAATTTATGCCTTCCTATTTTATCTAAAGCTCTGCTTATCCATCCTTTCATTTTACTATTTTTAGCTTGGTTGATTTCTCCATAACGAACCTGTAAAATCATATCTTTTGTGTACTCCATAAAATCCTCCTTTGTGTTTTCTATTATATATATATGCTTGCAATTTAGATTTTATGACTAAAATTTATTATTTTTTTATTTTAAAAGGTAATGCTGAACTACAACATTACCTTTTGGGCATTTAATCCCTCTTATTGAAGAACTTACATTTGTTTAAGGAATATCAATTTTTCCTTCTGAAAAGGCCTTGAGCATTGACACAAGCTGCGTTTTCTCAGCAGCTTTAACACGGTCAGAAACATCTTCGGCTGTGTCTTCAGGATACACTGGCACATGAGTCTGCCATATCACCCTTCCTCTGTCACATTCGCTATTTACAAAGTGCAGAGTAACTCCAGACTCTTTTTCTTGGTTCTCCACTACTGCCTGGTGTACATGTATACCATACATGCCTTTTCCACCATATTTCGGCAAAAGTGAAGGATGCGTACTGATGATTGTGAACTCACTTAATACCTTAGGCCCTATGAGCTTCAGATAGCCGGCTAACACGACGAGTTCAACATTAGCTCCTTTCAGAACTTCATACAACTCCTCGTCACATTTTTCTGCATCGGCTTCCTTTAGCACATAGCTTCTTATACCTGCTATCTCGGCCCTTCTCACTGCATACGCATCCTTTTTGTCAGACACTATAATTGCGATTTCGGTTGTGTCTAACAACCTGTACACAATTGCGTCGATAATTGCCTGAAGAGTTGTGCCACTTCCGGAAGCTAGTACAGCTAGTCTCCGAACTGCCCTTTTCATTTTAAGTCCCTCCTATAAAATTATATATAAATCGGCAACGATTTACCTATGTCATTGTACTACATATTTCAACATTTTTCAACATTTTTCTATATTTTATGTCAAATTAACTTCTCTTTTATATTCTGTGCCAATTCTACAGTAATTCCTGGAATTTCTGCTATTTCTTCACAACTAGCTTCTTTTATTTTTGCAACACTTCCAAACTTTTGAAGTAATGCTTTTTTTCTTGATTCTCCAATTCCTTCAATATCATCTAAAGCAGACTTTGTAATTTGTTTATCTCTTAAAGATCTATGGTAAGTAATTGCCTTATCGTGGATGCAATCTTGAAAATAGGTAATTAGCTTCATCAATTCTTCTGATAATGGTATTTCTTCTCTATTTTCATTAATTAATGCTCTTGTGGAATGTTTATCGTCTTTTACCATTCCATAGATAGGTATTTTTACATTTAGTTCTTGTGTTGCTTGTTTTGCTGCATGAATTTGAGTAATTCCTCCATCTACAAAAATCACATCTGGCATAACTCCAAAGGCTTTATCTTCCTTTCCAATAGAATGTTTTAATCTTCTAGAAATTACTTCTTTCATACATCTTGGATCGTCTTGACCTAATACTGTTTTAATTTTAAAAGTACGAGATAAATTTTTTTTCACTTCTCCATCTTGTATTACACACATATAGGCTACAATAAACTGACCAGAAAGATTTGAAATATCATACCCCTCTATTTTTCTAGGCACTTTTTTCAAATGCAAAATTTCTTTTAATTCATTAATTGCTTGATATTTCTCTTTCTCTTTATTAGCCAATGTAATTTGAGCATTGTTTTCTGCCATTTCTACTAATTTTAGCTTTTCTCCTTTTTGTGGTGTTTTTATTTCCACTTTTCTATCCGCCATTTTAGAAAGCCATTCTTGTATTAACTCTTTATCTTCTATTTCCTCTTTTATCATAATTCTATTAGGAAATAAAATCTCTGTCATGTAGTGTTGCTTCAAAAAGTTAGAAAGTATTTCCTTATCTGTTTCATCTTGAAGTCCATCTAAAAAGTAATGATGTCTTTCCACCATTTTGCTATTTCTAATAATAAATAATTCAATACAAATATGAAATGGGCTTCTTGCTAGTCCTATTACATCAATATCATGCTCTGATAAATTTGATACTTTTTGCTTTTCATCTGTAATTCTCTGAATAGCGTATTTTTTGTCTCTCAAATCTGCTGCTCTTTCAAAGTTTAGACTTTCTGATGCTTGTTTCATTTCTTCATCTAATTGCTTGATTACTTGCGAAGTTTTTCCCTCTAGTAACCCTATAATTTGATTTATTTCTTCTCTATATTTTTCCTCTGAAATCTTGCCACAGCATGGGCCAGAGCATTTCTTTATTTGATAGTTTAAGCATGGTTTTGTTTTTTTACGAAATATTTTACATTGTCTAATTTGATATCTTGCTCTAATAAAATCTATCATTTCCTTTGCTGATGCACTACTAGCATATGGTCCAAAGTATCTAGCTCCATCGTTTGCAATTCTTCTAGTTAAAAAAATCCTTGGAAATTCCTCTTTTACGGTTACTTTAATATATGGATAAGTTTTATCATCTTTTAAAAGGGTATTGTACTTGGGAGAATTTTCCTTAATCAGATTATTTTCCAGAACCAGAGCCTCCAGCTCCGAATCCGTAACAATATATTCAAACCTGGCAATCAGCGTCACCATCTTGTCGATGGCAGGCCCCCTGCCAATATTTTCCCGAAAATAAGAGCGTACGCGATTGTGCAGATTGACAGCTTTGCCGACATACAATATGACATCCTTGTCATCTCTCATAATATAAACTCCCGGCTCTTTCGGAAGCTTTTTAAGTTCCTCTTCAAAGTTAAACATGAAATGTACTCCATTATAAATCGGTTCCCTCCCGAAGGAGGGAACCGTTCTTAAATCTGTCAGTCAATCCGGCCGTTAGAAAAGCGGCCGGTAGCTCCTGATGGCTGATCCGTCCTGGGTGCAGCGGCGGTTTCAGGCTTTTCTTCGCCCGCTTCGGCTCCTGCAGACTGAGACCGGTCTGACTCGGATTCTGTAGTTTGGGGCTGCCCGCCATCGTCTTCAGCCCCCGCAGCCGGAGACTGACCTGCTGCAGACTTAGGTGCCGATGTCCTGATCGGCTCCGGGACTGCCACCGGCCCCGGCATTTCAATGGCAGGCTCTCTGCCTTCTGTCTTCTTGTCCTCCGGCTCCGGAATTCCCTTTTCCCGACGGTAAATCTCCATGAACTCCTTACCGGTTATGGTTTCTTTTTCAATCAGAAATTCCGCCAGCTTATCCATCACATCCCGGTTTTCCCGAAGCAGTGCCAAAGCTTTTTCATAGCTCTCTCTTAAGATTTCGACTACTTCCGCGTCTATCTGCGCAGCCGTTTCATCGCTGCAGTTTAACTCCGTCCGCCCTTCCAGATACTGGCTTTCCACCGTTGCCAGCCCTACAAGCCCGAACTTCTTGCTCATACCGTAACGGGTCACCATGTTCCGGGCAATGTCCGTGGCCTTTTCTATATCGTTTGCCGCTCCTGTCGTCACAGTGTCAAACACTACTTCCTCGGCGGCGCGTCCGCCCACCAGACTTACCAGCATATCCCTAAGCTCCGCCTCGGTATTCAGATACTTTTCTTCCTCCGGTACGTGCATCACATATCCCAGAGCTCCCATGGTGCGGGGAACAATGGTGATCTTCTGCACCGGCTCGGAATTCTTTTGCAGGGCACTGATCAGCGCGTGCCCCACCTCATGATAGGAGACAATCCTGCGCTCTTCCTTACTCATGATGCGGTCCTTCTTTTCCTTACCCACCAACACCACTTCAACCGCGTTAAACAAATCCTTCTGGCAGACATATTCTCTGCCTTCCTTCACGGCGTTGATAGCGGCCTCATTAATCATGTTGGCAAGATCGGAACCTACGGCACCGCTGGTTGCCAGCGCTATGGCATCCAGATCCACCGTCTCGTCCATCTTTACGTCCTTCGCATGAACCTTCAGGATCTCCACACGTCCCTTTAAATCCGGCTTATCTACGATGATCCTCCTGTCAAAACGTCCGGGGCGCAGCAGCGCTTTATCCAGAATCTCGGGACGGTTAGTGGCTCCCAGTACAAGAATGCCCTTAGAGGTATCAAACCCGTCCATTTCCGATAAGAGCTGATTCAAGGTCTGTTCCCGCTCTTCGTTTCCTCCGCCGTACTTGGAATCACGGCTTCTGCCAATGGCATCTATCTCGTCGATAAAAATGATACAGGGTGCATTCTTGTTTGCTTCCTTGAACAGATCACGCACACGGCTGGCACCTACACCCACATACAGCTCAATAAAATCAGAACCTGTCAGGGAAAAGAAGGGCACGTGAGCTTCACCGGCTACAGCCTTTGCCAGCAATGTTTTACCTGTTCCGGGAGGGCCCACCAGCAGCGCGCCTTTGGGCAGCTTAGCTCCGATCTTGGAATATTTCCCCGGATTGTGAAGGAAATCCACCACCTCTACCAGGGATTCCTTGGCCTCGTCCTCACCGGCCACATCCTTAAAGGTAACTCCCGTCTCTTTCTGCACATAGACCTTGGCATTATTTTTACCTACCCCCATGGGGCCGCCGGCTCCGCCCATTTTTCTAAACATCAGGCTTAACAGCAGTCCCATCAGCAGAAAAGGAAGCACAATGGATACGAGAATATCCAGAATCGTGGAATTCTTACGGGGAACATAATGTCCGTCAATACCATGTTCCTCCAGGCGCGCCGTCAGCGTACCCGCATCCTCCATGAGCATTGTGCAGTATTTTCTCGAAACTCCCTGCAGAGAGCCGGAAAAATTAAAGCCCGGTACCAGACTCGGATACCGATTCCCTGTGTTATCCTGAGTTTCATCCCGTTTCAGAGTAAAAACAACCTCTCCTGTGGAACGCACCTCAACACTCTCTACGACGCCGTCTTCGATATACTGGAGGAACCGGGTATAAGATACCTCTTCTCCCTCAAGGCTGCTTCCGAAAAAAAAGTTGGTAAAAAAAACTACCATCAAAATTACAGTCAGCCCCACTAAAAGCAAGGTCACAATCCCCGGCCACTTCGGAGGTTCGTTCCTGTTGTTTCCGCCATTTCCGTTATTATTGCCGCCGCCCGGTGCTCCGCCGCGGTTCCCGCTGTCATATTGATTCATTTGATTGTCCATAGTAACTCCATTTCTGTTTTCTGCAGACGCAACAGCTCTGCCAAGCATAAACTGTTACCAAAAACATCCTAATCATTCAGCATTTCCATCATTTGTGCTACAGAACTTATTTTATTATAGAGATAGACAGTCGATAAATCAATAGCATAAATGTGAAAGAATTCTAAACTTTATTGTTCCAACCGCGGCCTTTTTGTGATATGATGAACGCATAAGCAACGAATGCCTGCATTCGTTGCGCGGCTTACAGATCAGTCCGCAGAAATGCGCACGGCCTGCTTGCAGAATACAGGACTCAAAAAGGAACAGTAGCACATGAAAATCGGTTTTGACAACGAAAAATACTTAAAACTGCAATCCAAACACATTATGGAACGCATCCGTCAGTTTGGGGACAAGCTCTATCTGGAATTTGGCGGCAAGCTTTTTGATGATTATCATGCTTCCCGCGTCCTTCCCGGCTTTTCTCCCGATTCCAAGCTGCAGATGCTGATGCAGCTTTCCGACTGCGCAGAGATCGTGATTGTAATCAGTGCTGCAGATATAGAAAAAAATAAGGTCCGGGGTGACCTGGGGATTACCTATGATGTGGACGTGCTGCGTCTGCGGGAGGAATTCCAGCAAAAGGGCCTTTATGTGGGCAGTGTGGTTATT
>CAZAMX010000156.1:0-5948 GCA_964486095.1 uncultured Acetatifactor sp.
GCTGACAGCTGATTCAATCACCGTTTTCACCTTTGACGGCGCAATCTTGGCAAGATAAACTGCTGTCATAAAGCCAATCGGCACTCCAAGAACAATTGCGCCGGCCGTACCGTAAATACTTGTGAGGACAAACGGTAAAATTCCATACTGCGGCTGTGCTGCCGTAGAAGCCCATTTTTTCCCAAAAAGGAAATTCCCAATCCCTAATTTACGGATCGCCGGAATCCCCGATATAACAAGGTAAACTGTAATAAGCAGCACACAGCCAACCGTAACAAGACCAAGTAACAGGAATATGCCATGTATGACATTTTCCACAAACTGCTTTTTTTTCTTCATGTGACTCCACCCTCCAAAACACTTCATTTACGTGGGCAAGGCTCACTATTTTACCGGCACTGCACCCGCAGATGAGATAATCTCGTTTGCTTCAGATGAGGTAATATAATCAAAGAATTTTTGCGCCGTTTCCGAAAGTGCCGTACCTGTTTTTGTTACCAATACAAACGGACGCTGTACGACATAACTGCCATCCTTTACGGTTTCTTCGGCAGGTACCACACCGCCGACCGCAAGAGCTTTTACCGTTTCCTTCACAGAGGCGAGGGAAGCATATCCGATTGCCGCCGGATTGCCTGCAACCGTGGTAATCACATCTCCGGTAGATGTCAGCTCCTGACGATACCTGCAGGCATCCTCCGTACCTGTAATGGATTCGAAGCCATCCCTTGTACCGCTTCCTGCCTCACGGCCGATCAAAACGATTTCCAGATCATTGCCGCCGATGTCTTTCCAGTTTGTGATTTCACCCCTATAGATTCTGCCAATCGTTTCAAGATCAAGATCATTGATCGGATTATCTGGATTTACAATAACGGCTATCCCGTCAAGGGCCAGTATTGTTTCGGTCAATCCCTGCGCCTTTTCTTCCTCCTTCAAATTACGGCTGGAAAGACCAATATCGCAGCGCCCTTCAGCCACCGCCGTAATCCCGGAGCCGGAACCGGTAGGATTATAGGTAAAGGTCACACCGGCATTATTTTCCTCAAATGCTTCTCCCAGAGCGCCGATTACCTTTTCCATAGAGGTGGAGCCGTCCGTAGACACCGTTTTGCTGTCTGTTTTTCCGCAGCCTGTCAAAGCTGCAATTGCAAGCGATAGAACAACCATAGAACCGATACACTTTTTCATATTTTTCTCCTCTTTTATGATATTTTGTTTTATGTTTTTATCATAAAGACTGTTTGTAAAATCAAAAACACGTTATTTGTAAAATCTTTGTAAAACATTCAGCTTTTTGGGGATTCCACCAAAAAGAAGCTGTTCGCTAAAACTTCATTAGCGTACAGCTCCTTTTTTGTACTTTTATGCGGCTTGCACTCTCAGGCCAGATCTTCCATGCAAAAACTCTCTGTTTTTAAATTGCAGTAATGCCTCCCCTTTTGGGCCGTGAATTTCAGGACACAATAATCCGGGTCGGTCACCCCCTGCCTGTAATACATGGTATCCCCGGCGCACCAGATTTCCCGCTTTATCTCTTCATTCTGCAGTACCTCCATGGTACCCGTCAGCATGATGCCCTCGTATTGAAAACGTCCCTTATGATAAAAGTAAATGCTTGCTTTCGGATTTTTCATAAACTGCTGTGAGCGCATGGAAGACGTGTTGGTTGAAAAGTAAAAACAATTCCCTTCTATTTTGCGCGGCACAAACATTGCCTTCATGTTCGGAAAGCCATCTTCATCTACAGATGCGATAAAAGCTACTTTCTGCCTTTGGATAAATTCCAAAACCTGTTCTCTTGTTTTCATCGGGGTGCCTCCTGCCGCTGCTTTATCTGTGCAGCATAAAATATGCTTCCGCTCTTCAATTGGCAGTGTCTTTTCTGCCAATACAGTTCTATATGGTACTATCAAGAATTTATCACAATTCCCGCGCATAGTCAACTTATAGTTTTTCTCAGCGGCATCGCGGTCACAAATTTCCTGACAGGGCAGAAACCAGCGCTTGATCGCGCTGCAAATCCTGCTTCATTCCCCCGCCCGAATGCCCTGTACCGTCCAGAAGATACAGCTGCGGCTCCTTTTTCTCCCATGTAAAATTTTCCAGCAGGAAATTCACGATTTTTACGGATTCCTGACAGGGCACCACCTGGTCCTCCGTGCCGTGAATCACATAAAACTCCGTATACCGAACCGCTTTCTGCGGTATTTCCGGCTTACCAATGCTTTCCTCCGCCTCCCACTGCCCGCATCTCTCCACCGTCCTGCGGCTTAACTCATCTTTGGAAGCGTCCCGCAGAGACCGTGGTGAAAAAAAGGGGGCATACAGGATCACCTTATCCCACAGCTTCGGACTTTTCAGCCATACCTGAAACGCCAGAAAGCCGCCATAGCTTTCTCCGTACAAAATTCTTTCTCCCGCCGGCATACTTTCTCCCAGACGAATAATATCAAGGACATCTTTTTTTCCCCATTTATTCTCATCCTTTGTGTAATCTATTTTTCCGTATCCGCTGCTCCCGAAATAATTTGGATAAAAAACTTTATATCCCGCTTCCGCCATGTAACAAATTCTTTTGTCATAGCGTGGATACCAATGGGTATTGGGTCCGCCGTGCAGCATACACACCGCTCCCGCAAAGGAAACCCCGGACTGTTCATAGGCAATATAATCCATGCTCCGCCGATTTGTAACAGTCAGCTTTCTTTTTGCAAAGGCAAGCTCCTGTTCCTCATACTTTTCCTGTTCCTCATACCGATATAACGCGGAAATTTCATAGGATTCCAAATCCACTGCATAAATCCGCAGCTGTGAGGACACATCGAACACTGCTGCCAGAAGCTTGCCGCCGGACTCTGTCACGCAATTCGAAAAGGGTATCACATCCCGAATTCTGCCTGTCTCTTTTCCGCCTGCAATATCATATAAAACAAGATCGGACACAGTTGCTCCGGACTCATAATATACAAACAGCTTATCATGGGTACAATAGAGATACTCATACTCATGCCCTTCCGTATAACCCACGTCCAACAGCTCCACCCTATTGTCCTCTTCAGTCCTTACAGTGTCCTCCGAAGAACGGACACAGAAAAACCGTGTTCCCCCGAGAACGTTGGACGCAATTACATATTGCCCTATATCACAGCAAAATTTTTCCCTGCTGACTCGATGAAAGGAAATCTCCCTGCGTTCTTTTCCCTCCTTCCTGTCCGTTATCATACATTCCATCTTTCCGTCCCGGTATCTGAAGCTTTCAATCCCCAGCCTGCCATCCTCTGTCTCCGTAACATGCAGAATATACCTGTCCCGGGAACGCCAGACCTCCGTAAAATTCTCCATCCGCTCATCATAGCGGTAGATGATGCCTTCCTTACTTTCGCTTTCCGCCGTCAAATAGAAAAAACCTTCTGCCCAAAAAAAGCCGGCATAGCGTAGCTCTTCGCTCCCGATGGATTCACAGGACATGCTGCCATCCCGCAGGTCAAAGTACATGGCGAACAATCCTTTTTCCTCCACCCCTACAATAACGCGGGTTTTTCCGTTCTCCAAAATCGCTATTACATCATACGCATTGTCATAAACCTCCGGCAGCCCCATGGCCTCTCCCGGTACTCCGTCTGATTTCACCGTCCTTAAGGTATTTCCCTCTTCACCGAACACGACAAAATACAAGTTTTCCCCTGCCCAATGATACGCAAATACCTTATCCCTGCACATTTCTCTCATCTTTCATCTCCGTACCGCGAGCAAGACTCCTGCAAAACAGCTGTCCGTGGACAATTCCCTTTGTTCGTAAAAGCGCCCGCATGGTACCTGTCGCTCCCGTCCCGTAATCATAATAGCTGTTCAGCCTGGATTCATCCGTAAACCGTACATTTCCTTCCCCATCATAAAATCTTTGTGTGTAAAGGTATTTCACTAACGCATCTTCCCACTCTTCATAGGTTTCGTCCGGCCCCACCAGATCATTTATATCCATCAAAAACTCCAGGCTGCCGGCGTTTCCATGACACCTGCAGCCGGATTGACTCCACATCAGCTCGGTCACGACTCTGGAAAGTTCAAATGCCGTCTGCTCCAGGATATGGTCCTCATCCTCCCACCCGGCAAGATATGTCAACATGGTCCCGATTCCCGCCAATCCCTTGCACCAGGAAAGATCGGGTCTCAACCGCTCAAAATAACGCTTTCTGACAATTTCCTGGACTTTCCTCACATACCGGGGCATACGCTCCATAACGCAGTCCTGAAATTTCCGCATGGACGCCGCTTCCCCTGCCGCATAGAGGAAATACAGGAGTCCTGCCTCTCCATGGGCAAAGCCCAGATCAGCCTTTCGCTCTTTGCCGCCCTCTGCAGCGCCCTCCTTCCCGGTCATGCTCCCGTAGATCTGCTCCGCCATTCTTACGGCCTTTTGCAGAAATACGGAGTCTCCCGTTTCCTGCCAGAATTTAAGATAAGTACAGCCATAACCCGCCAGTCCCAGCGCGTAATCCTGCTCCTTAGTTTCACAGGGCAATTCCCGGGCAAAGGTAATCGCCCGGCTTACCTTGTCCGGCTTCTTCCTTTGGGAATAAAAATCATATAAAAACCAGGCGGTCCCATGATTGCCAAACAGCAGGGAATTATCTTCCCGCACCTGAAATACATCCATGGTTTCCAGATAATCCTCCACCACCTGTAATATCTTTTCCACAAGATCCCGATAGGGTTCTGTTTCCGCAATTTCCAGCAGGAAGCCTGCGATCCCCGCCACGCCGTGCTGTATATTTAAGGGGCTGGTCGTACGCCCGAACTCCGTACTTTCCCAAAGTCTTGGCCTGCCATGCGCCAAATTGTCCTTTGCCTCCCTGTACAGCCCCTGCAAAAAGCTTAAGCACGCCTGCTCCAATCCGTCATACTTGATTTCCCATCTGCCGTCTGCGGGGAAGGGGAATTCTTTCTCTTCCACCTTGAGCCAGAGGTTTTCCACCCTCCGCTGCTCAGACTGCATCAGCAGAGAATAGACCGTGTTTCTTATCTTTACGGGCAATGCTCTGTTTTCATAGGCAAGACATACCAGCTCCATGATCTTATGGATTGCGGAACGCCTGTCCTCTCCCTCCCCTTCGTCGCTGTAAAAAGGGACACAGGTTCCAAGCCAGAGCCCCAGAATACTCATTGCCAGCCCGAACAGATCCTTGGACCAGGGCGCCCGCCCCGAATCCCCATCGGAATTATAAAATCCCTTTGTGCCGAACCCTCCGCCGCCATTGTATTCCCCATAGCTGCAGGCATTCTCGAAATCAATCAGCTTTACCTCCCTATCCGCCGTGATGATAACATTATTGGGCGTCAGATCATTCCAGGCAATCTTCCGCCGAACCAGCTGCTCCACCGCTGACAGCAGCTTACCTGTAACAATAAGCTTGTTTTCATCTCCCGGCGTACCGCCCAGATATTTCCGCAGGCTCTCCCCTTCTGCTTTTTCCTCCGCCAGATACAAATTTCCGTTACATTCAAACAGCTCCAGCGGTCTGGGTGCCAGGCCCGTATCCTCCAGGGAAACCAGCATATTATACTCGTTTTCCAGCAGGGAAAAGGCCGTCATGTCCTCACTGTATGCAATAAAAGGGCGGGCCTCCTTTAGGATGACCTGCAATCCGTCCTTCACCCGCACCGCGTCATAAACGTTTCCCTTGTTGGCCTGCCACAAAATTTTGTTCATCTGATACGCTTCCAGGGGCGTTCCCTGAATTTCGGGAGACACTGCCAGGAAACGGTTATCCCCCCGGGAACGGAAGGGATTTGTCACCCACTCCGGCTCCTGATACCAGGGCTTCCTGGCATCCTCCACCAGATTTCCCTCAGGGTCACGCAGATAATATTTTGCCTTCCCGCCTTCCAGGTCAAACTGAACCACTTCCACAAACGCTCCGTACCGATAGTGAAGACAGCTGCAC
>CAZAMX010000157.1:0-5922 GCA_964486095.1 uncultured Acetatifactor sp.
TGTTCATAAATCGGTGTATTACTCTTTAAATCCAGCAATATCATGTTCGTCCTCGAAGGCTTAAAGATCTCGGCCCAGACCATCGGCATTACGGAAGAGACAGTGGACCGGGCGATAGAGTTTATCCAGAAATATTTAGGACTGGATGTATAGGAGGAAGCAAATGGGAAACGTCAAACGCATTTATGTGGAAAAAAAGGAGCCCTTCGCCGTGAAGGCAAAGGCGCTGCAGGAGGAGATCAGGAATTATCTGGGAATCCGGGTGGAAGGCGTCCGGGAGTTCATTCGCTATGACGTGGAAAATATATCGGAGCAGGTGTTTGAGACAGCCTGCAGAACAGTCTTTTCCGAGCCGCCGGTGGATCATTTATACCATGAAGAAATAGAGATCCCTGCCGGTGCAAGGGTGTTTTCCGTGGAATTTCTGCCGGGCCAGTTTGACCAGAGGGCGGATTCGGCGGTGCAGTGCGTCAGATTCTTAAAGGAAGACGAAGAACCCCTCATCCGCACGGCCGTCACCTATATGATTTTGGGAGACATTTCCGGGGAGGAATTTGAGCGGATCAAATCGTACTGTATCAACCCCGTAGACTCCAGGGAGACGGAGAGTAAAAAGCCGGATACTCTGGTTACCGTATTTGAAGAGCCGGCGGACGTGGCCGTTTTGGAAAATCTGCCTGGGCGCAAGGATTTTGTGGACATGCCGGAGCAGGAGCTGAAGGAGTTTTATGATTCTCTGGGGCTTGCCATGACCTTCAAAGATTTTCAACATATCCAAAATTATTTTGCAGGGGATGAGAAGCGCAATCCTACCATGACGGAGATCCGAGTGCTGGATACCTACTGGTCCGATCACTGCCGACATACCACCTTCTCCACGGAGCTTAAGGATATAGCATTTGGGGAGGGCTATTACCGTTCGCCCATCGAGACTACATACAGGAGCTATCTGGATACCAGAGAAGAGATTTTTGCCGGCAGAAAGGAAAAGTATGTCTGCTTGATGGACCTGGCCCTGATGGCCATGAGAAAGCTGAAGAAGGACGGCAGGCTGGAGGACATGGAAGAGTCCGATGAGATTAACGCCTGCTCCGTTGTGGTGCCTGTGGAGATGGATTACGGTGACAGGAAAGAGACGGAGGAATGGCTGGTATTCTTTAAAAACGAGACGCACAACCATCCTACGGAGATAGAACCCTTCGGCGGCGCGGCTACCTGTCTGGGCGGGGCCATTCGTGATCCGCTGTCCGGCAGAGGGTATGTGTATCAGGCCATGCGTGTTACCGGCGCGGCGGACCCCACGGTTCCCGTGGCAGACACTCTAAAGGGAAAGCTGTCTCAGAAAAAGCTGGTGCGGGGTGCGGCGGACGGCTACTCATCCTACGGAAACCAGATCGGCCTGGCCACCGGCTTTGTAAAGGAAATCTATCACCCCAATTACGTGGCCAAGCGGATGGAGATCGGGGCGGTTATGGGCGCTGCGCCCAGACGCAACGTGATTCGTGAGACCTCCGATCCGGGGGATATTATCATCCTGCTGGGGGGACGTACCGGCAGGGACGGCTGCGGCGGAGCAACGGGCTCGTCCAAGGTACATACGGAGCAGTCCATCGAGACCTGCGGCGCGGAGGTACAGAAGGGTAACGCGCCTACAGAACGCAAAATACAGAGGCTGTTCCGCCGGGAGGAAGTGAGCCGGCTGATCAAAAAGTGTAATGATTTCGGCGCGGGCGGTGTGTCCGTGGCTATCGGTGAGCTGGCGGACGGGCTGACCGTAGATCTGGACAAGGTGCCCAAGAAATACGCGGGGCTGGACGGCACGGAGCTTGCCATCTCCGAGTCTCAGGAGCGTATGGCCGTAGTGGTGGATCCCGGGGACGTGGAAAAATTCTTAGGCTATGCGGCGGAGGAAAATCTGGAAGCGGTGGCCGTTGCTGTGGTTACGGAAGAGCCCAGGCTGGTACTGAACTGGCGGGGAAAAAGAATTGTTGACCTGAAGCGGGCTTTTCTGGATACCAACGGCGCCCATCAGGAAACTGCCGTAAAGGTGGAGATACCGGACGAAAAGGAAAATTATTTCAAAAAAATCTCCGTACCGGCAGTAAGGGAGAAGGTGGAGGCAGGAGATGTAAAAGAGGCATGGCTGGCTCTGCTGGGTGACCTCAACGTATGTTCCCAAAAGGGACTTGTGGAGATGTTCGACGCTTCCATCGGCGCCGGCAGCGTGCTGATGCCCTACGGCGGGAAATATCAGATGACGGAGACCCAGGCTATGATTGCCAAGCTGCCCGTACTTAAGGGAAAGACGGATACCTTTACCATGATGAGCATCGGCTTTGACCCGTATCTTTCTTCCTGGAGCCCTTACCATGGGGCCATCTATGCGGTGGTGGAATCCATGGCTAAGATCGTGGCGTCAGGCGGAGACTTTACAAAAATCCGCTTTACCTTCCAGGAATATTTCCGCAGAATGACGGAAGTGCCTGAACGCTGGAGTCAGCCGTTCGCCGCCCTGCTGGGCGCCTATGACGCCCAGATCGGCTTTGGGCTGCCGTCCATCGGCGGTAAGGACAGCATGTCCGGTACCTTTAATGATATTGACGTACCGCCCACTTTGGTTTCCTTTGCGGTGGATATGGCAAAGAGCGGGGATGTTGTGACGCCGGAGTTAAAGAAGGCAGGAAATAAGCTGGTGCGCTTTGAGATCGAAGCGGATGAGTACGAGATCCCTAAGTATGACAAAGTGGCAAAACTTTACGGATATATTCATCAGCTGATGCAGGAGAAAAAGGTGTTTTCCGCTTATGCCTTGGACGCAAGGGGCGTGGCGGCGGCTCTGGCCAAGATGGCCTTCGGAAACAGGCTGGGTGTGCAGATCGAAGCCGATGTAGAGGCAAAAGAGCTGTTTGAAAGTAAGGCAATGGGGGATATTTTGCTGGAGGTTTCCGCGGAAGAGGCGTTAAACTGCCTGAATTCCGGATTCCGCTGCCGGGTATGCGGCACCGTGACCGAGGAGCCTGCCTTTGTGTACGGCGATGTGCGGATCACTATGGAAGAGGCTCTGGAGGCGTGGACCACAAGGCTGGAGAAGGTGTTTGCCACAAAGGCCGTGAAAGGGAAACAGGCTGTGGACAGCCCGCTGTACAGCCAAGACCCGGGCAAGGTTTATGTGTGCAGGAACAAGGTGGCAAAGCCCACCGTGTTTATCCCCGTATTTCCGGGCACCAACTGCGAATACGACAGTACAAAGGCCTTTGAGCGGGCCGGGGCCAATGTGGTGACAAGAGTATTCCGGAATTTAAGCGCGTCGGATATAAGAGAATCGGTAGAGGAATTTGAGAAGGCCATCGGCCAGGCCCAGATTATTATGTTCCCCGGAGGCTTTTCCGCCGGAGACGAGCCTGACGGCAGCGCTAAATTCTTTGCCACCGCGTTCCGGAATGCTAAGATGCAGGAAGCAGTGACGAAGCTCCTGAATGAGCGGGACGGCCTGGCTCTGGGGATCTGCAACGGCTTCCAGGCATTGATCAAGCTGGGGCTGGTGCCCTATGGAGAGATTTTGGGACAGAGCGAAAATTCGCCCACGTTGACATTTAACACCATAGGCCGCCATATTTCCAAGATGGTTTATACAAAGGTAGTGTCCAATAAATCTCCCTGGCTTCAGGGGGCAGAGCTGGGGGCAACCTATTGCAATCCCGCTTCCCATGGTGAAGGACGTTTTGTGGCAGACCGGGAATGGATTGACAGGCTGTTTGCAAACGGGCAGGTGGCCACCCAGTACGCGGATCCGGAAGGCAATGTCTCCATGGATGAGGAATATAATGTAAACGGCTCCTACAGCGCCATTGAGGGTATTACCTCTCCCGACGGGCGGTGCCTGGGGAAAATGGCACATTCCGAGCGCAGGGGCGAGGCGGTAGCCATGAATATATACGGGCAGCAGGATATGAGAATCTTCGAATCGGGCGTTGAGTACTTTAAGTAAAGTGAAGGAGAATCTATAGAAAGGGGCGGCGATGCCGCAAAGGGTGAAGGCTATGTTAATGGTTTTGGTGCCGCTTTTTGACGAGAACATGGCAGTGAAGGCGTACTCCATCTTCTCACAGAAGGATAATTATTTTCTAAATCCCATGCTGCTGGGAACCGGGCAGAATGACGGAACAGCGATGGTGGAGGGCCTGGAGCTGATCGAGAGCATGGGTATTGAGACTCTCTCCGAGGATAAGGAAATATTTGTGCCGGTAGGCAATATTTCTGTCTTTTCTGACCTGGAGAGCCAGTGCAGCGCCCCTCACCACAGGATCGTATTCTTGATCGACAATACCATCCCGCCTGTGGAGGCGTATATTAACCGCCTGCGGGAGCTTAAGGGAAAGGGCTATAAGCTGGCGGTGCGGAAGCTGGCCGTGTCTGATTTCGGAAATTACGCGGAGATTATGAAGCTGACGGATTATGTTTTCCTGAACAATAAGAAGATTGCTATTGAGAAGGCCAGGGTCTATTTCGGAAAGCTGTATCCCCAGATTAAGCTCTGCGCAGGCGGTATCGACACCATGGAGACCTTCGAGGCCTTAAAGGAGACGGGTGGCTATCAGCTTTACGAGGGAGAATTTTATCGGGTGCCGGTGACAAAGGGAGAGCATGTGGTGGCTCCCCTGAAGGTAAACTATATTGAATTACTGAATGCGGTAAATGACGTAGACTTTGATCTTCTGGAGGCGGCAAATATCATCGGGCGTGATACGGCCCTGACCATCTCCCTGCTGCAGATGGTAAACCGCATGACGATAAACGCCGGCATAACCACCATCCGCCATGCTGCGGCCATGCTGGGCCAGAAGGAGCTGAAAAAATGGATCAATACGGCGGTGGCCAATAAGCTGTATGCGGATAAGCCCAGCGAGATCACCAGACTGTCCCTGCTGAGAGCAAAGTTTGCGGAGAGCCTGGCAGGAGCTTTCGGCCTGGGGGATAAATCGGAAGAGTTGTTCCTGATGGGGCTGTTTTCCGTGCTGGACGTGATTTTGGAAAAGAGCATGGAAGAGGCGCTGGATATGGTGATGGTGGGCGATGAAATCCGGGATGCCCTGACGAAGGGCCAGGGGCCTTATGCGACGTTATATGAATTTATGGAGCAGTATGAAAACGCCAACTGGCAGGAGGTATCCAGACAGCTTCTGCTGGTGGACGTGAGTATAGAATACGTTCACGACGCTTATGTAAATGCACTGAAGTGGTATAAGCAGTTAGTCTGAAGAACGGACTTAGGCGGTGGGTTTGAAAAAAGCCCATCGCCGGTTTTTGCAGGCAGGCCATAAACGGCATCTGACGGGAGGACAGGATGAAGGCTTTTTTGATTTTGGAAGACGGCACTGTTTTTGAAGGAACTCATATTGGCGCTCGGAAAGAGGTCGTCAGTGAGATTGTGTTTAATACCTCAATGGCGGGATACTTAGAGGTGCTGACAGATCCTTCGTATGCGGGGCAGGCGGTATGTATGACCTATCCGCTGATCGGCAATTACGGTATCTGCAGGGATGATATGGAATCCTTACGGGCCTGGCCGGACGCATTTCTTGTAAGGGAGCTTTCCCGCATCCCCAGCAATTTTCGCAGCGATTGCTCCATCCAGCAGTTTCTGGAGGAAAATGACGTGCCGGGCATTGCCGGTATTGACACAAGGGCGCTGACAAGGATTCTGCGGGAAAAGGGCACCATGAACGGCATGATTACCACGAATCAGGACTATGATCTGGCAGGGATTTTGCCCGTGCTGAAGGCATATACCACGGGAAATGTGGTGGAACGGGTTACCTGCCGGGAAAAATATGTGGTAAAGCCCACGGGGAGCCTCGCGGAGAACGGCCCTCTTTCCGGAGCAGCCAGGTTTGACAGAAAGGCTTATGAGAGCGGTGTCAG
>CAZAMX010000158.1:0-5919 GCA_964486095.1 uncultured Acetatifactor sp.
ATGGATATTGACGAGAAATATCCTAGTGAGTGGGAAACAGACGAAGCCCTGACCGTCTGTACGGTAAATGATGATAAGGAGTTAATAAAGCGGGCCGTCAGCAATCTGATTCAAAACAGCATCAATCATAATGAACAAGGCTGTAAAATCTATGTCACTATTGCAGCCGAAGCCGATAAATGTACGATTACCGTTGCCGATGACGGTGCAGGGGCTGCAGACATACAAATAGAGCGGCTGAAGAACTCTCCGCATTATATGGTCTGCGACGAAAATACGGCGGAGCAGCGCCATGGCTTAGGATTGATTATTGTTAAACAAATTGTGGCGGCACACGGCGGCATAACCAATATCGGGCACAGCGTTTATGGCGGTTTTGCCGTTAAGTTTCTATTGCCGGTATCGGAATAAAGATAAAGGGGCGGTCAAACTTTCCGGCGTCACGCTTGTTTTCGGACAGGAAGCATAGTATAATAAGGTTACCTTTGAGGAATCTTTTGAAATGTTTCAGTAAGGACAGCACCCTTCATGTTCCAATGACTATATGTCCTATGGGGGCGTCAGCAGACCTGTGGTTTTAGAGCAGCTGGCCGACGTTTATATCAAGGGCATACAAATCACGCCTCTATGGAAAGACGGCGGCTGGAAGGCGCAGGTGTCCCTGACAGTGAAAAGCATAGCGGATCATTCATGCTGCTACGGCATGTATATCTGGCAGTTCTGCGATGTGCGGGTCAGCGAGGAATGGTTCGGCGGACGTCCCCGTACCATGAACAACAAGGGGGTTGTGGATGAATACCGCCGCAGAAAGCTGTGTTATGACAGGGTAAAACAGATATTTGAGACTTATGATAATTATTGGAACTGACGCTGCTTGGCATATTTGGCGGGAAAGAGAGGAGTATAAAGCGGTGAGTGAAATCGTATGGAATGACCGTTTTAATGTGGGAGTAGAGTGCATTGACAAGGCACATCAGCGTCTTTTTTCCATTGTGGGGAAATTGCTCAGTCTGAATCAGGATACAGAAAAACAGCAGTATGCCTGCAGGGAAGGCGTTAAGTATTTTAAAAGCTACACCATGAAGCATTTTGCCGAAGAAGAGGCTTATATGAAGTCCATCGGCTATAAAGACTTAGACGCGCATAAATGTCTTCATGACAATATGAGAGATATTACGATTCCGGCCCTGGAGGCAGAGCTGGAGGAACAAAATTATTCTACCGGCGCCATTCAGCATTTTCTGGGAATGTGTGTGGGATGGCTGAACGGGCACATTATGATCGACGATCATGCCATTGCGGGGGATACCTATAAAAAATGGGAACATCAGCCGTCTGAAAGTGAGATCGACTCCCTGGAAAAGGCCGCCATTCAGGCGTTGGATAACCTGTACCGCATCAAGGCAAAACCGGTGAGTGTGCATTACGGCGGGGAAGATTTTGCATCAGGGAATGCTCTATGCTTCCGGCTGCTTTATTCTTCTCCTGCAGGAGAGCATCAGCAGATCTATTTGTTATATGAAGAAAAATTGATATTAAGTATGATCGGAGATCTGTTTGGAAAACAGATTGACAGAATTGACAAGACGGTGTCCTATGCCGTTAAAATGCTTTCTTCAAAATATATGGATTGTATTGCGAGGCATTTTCCCCATACGGAGGGCACAAAGCTTGAAAAGACGGATTTGATGACCTTTGAACAGTTTCATAAGGCATATGACAGACAGAGTCCGCCTTACAGCCTGTTGTTTGGCACGGGCGGCAAGGGATATTTTGCGCTGTGTGTTCAGACATAGCGTAAAAGTATACTGAAAGGTTGATTTTTACATAGGAATTTGTGCCGGAGCGTCACAGATTCGGCGGAGGGCGGACGTAAATCGTAAAGTCTGTGCTGCCGCAGTGGAAACGCTTCGGAATGGAGGCTGATATGGCAGAGGAATTAAAGGACAGGAAGGACGTACCCAAGGAGCTGACATGGGATTTGTCTCAGATTTATGAGACAGAGACGGATATGCTTCGGGATGTGGAGGAAGTAAAGCGGCTGGCGGAGCATATTCAAGAGGCCTATCGAGGGAAATTGGATGATCCCCAAAGAATCGGAGCCTGCCTTAACGAGTACCGCAGGGTGAAGGAGCTGATGGGCTTGATCGGAAATTATTGCAGCCTGGCGGTGGAAGTGGATTATTACGACGAGTATAACCAGCAGCGCATGGGGAAGATGAGTCGTCTGGGGGACGAGATAGAGAGCAGCTTAAGCTTTGTGCGCAGCGAGCTGATGGAGCAGCCGGACGAAATCATCAGCAGAGCCATGAAAGCAGACGGCGGCAATCAATGCTATCTGCAGGACATTCTGCGGGATAAGGCCCACAGGCTCCATCCGGAGGCGGAGAGGGTGTTGTCCGCTCTGGGCCACAGTATTTACGTGACGCCTTATGAAATTTATAATATCACCAAGCTGGCGGATATAAAATTTGCTCCCTTTACCGTGAATGGCCGGGAGTATCCCCTGGGCTATACTCTTTTTGAGGATGTTTATGAATATGAGCCGGACACGGCGGTGCGCCGGGCCGCTTTTGCCGCTTTTTCCAAAAAGCTAAAGGAGTACGAGAACGTGACGGCTGCGGCATATAATGCCAATGTCCAGACGGAAAAGGTACTGGCCAAGCTTCGCGGCTTTCATTCCGTGTTCGACTATCTGCTGTTTGACCAGAAGGTGAGCAGGGAGCTTTATGAGCGCCAGATTCATCTGATTACGGAAAAGCTGGCTCCCCATATGCGCAGATATGCGAAGCTGATCGCAAAGGTGCATCATCTGGACAAGATGACCTTTGCTGACCTAAAGCTGCCTATCGACCCGGGCTATACCCCGGAGGTTACTATTGAAGGGTCCCGGGAATATATAGAGAAGGGGCTTGCCATTCTGGGAGAGGACTATGTGGAAATGATCCGCACGGCCTACCGTGACCGCTGGGTGGACTTTGCCCAGAATAAGGGGAAGGCTACGGGCGGCTTCTGCTCCAGTCCTTATGGGACCCATTCCTATATCCTGATGACCTGGAACAACAAGATGTCGGATGTGTTTACTTTGGCTCATGAGCTGGGACATGCGGGGCATTTTAAAATCTGTAACAGTACCCAGTCCGTTTTCGACACAAATGTATCCACGTATTTTATAGAGGCTCCTTCCACCATGAATGAGCTGCTGATGGCTCATTATTTGATGAGAACCAGCAAGGACAAGCGTTTTCGCCGTTGGGTGCTGTCCTGTATGGTGAGTAATACCTATTATCATAATTTCGTGACGCACCTGCTGGAGGCGGCATATCAGAGAGAGGTTTATAAGCTGGTAGATGCAGGGGAGAGCCTTCAGGCCGGACAGCTGAGCGGCATTATGAAAAACACGCTGGAAAAGTTCTGGGGAGACGCGGTGGAGCTCAATGAGGGAGCGGAGCTGACCTGGATGCGCCAGCCTCATTACTATATGGGATTGTACTCTTATACCTACAGTGCCGGGCTTACCGTGGCCACACAGGTCTGCAGGCGGCTGGAGACAGAGGGAGCGGCAGTGGCTGAGGACTGGAAAAAGGTACTTGCGGCGGGGAGTACTCTGGACCCCGTGGGGCTTGCGGCCCTGGCAGGGATCGACATTACCACGGACGCTCCCCTGTTTAATACCATTGAGACGATTGGCGGCATGATCGACGAGATTTGCGAG
Organism: uncultured Acetatifactor sp.; assembly: GCA_964486095.1. Classification (GTDB taxonomy): domain Bacteria; phylum Bacillota; class Clostridia; order Lachnospirales; family Lachnospiraceae; genus Acetatifactor. Next base: position 3,716 of record CAZAMX010000158.1, read on the forward strand.
CTGACGGAGGAACTTGCCAGGGAAGGAAACTGCTGACGAAGCGACTTATGGACGAGCTGTTCATGGACGAGCTGCTCATGGACGAGCTGTTCATGGACGAGCTGCTCATGGACGAGCTGCTCATGGACGAGCTGCTCATGGACGAGCATGTTCATGGACGAACATGTTCATGGATGAGCATGATTTCGATTGACTTTGAGGGCTAAAATATGCGGGCAAGGACAATGCAGGAGGGGCAAGGCCGCACTGCAGAGGAGCCGCTGCCTGCGCAGAAAAGGAGATTTGCAGAATGAGTGGAAAAAGGAATGATTGTCCGATTAATCCCGTCACATGTCTTGACTATCCTGACGTGGATGTGATCCGGGTAGAAGACACCTATTATATGGTGAGTACTACCATGCACTTTATGCCGGGCTGTGTGATCCTGCGGTCCTATGATCTGAAAAACTGGGAACATGCGGCTTATGTTTATGATGCTCTGGACAGTACCCCTGGTCAAAGGCTGGAGGGGGAGAAGAATATATACGGCCAGGGCATGTGGGCGGCGTCCCTGCGGTATCATAAAGGAACCTACTATGTGTGCTTTGTGGCAAACGATACCCATAAAACCTACCTGTACACCGCAAAAGAGATTGAGGGCCCCTGGGAAAAGCACTATGTGGAGGGTTTTTATCATGATTGTTCCCTGCTTTTTGATGATGACGACAGGGTTTATATTGCCTACGGAAATAAAAATGTTTATATCACGGAGCTGGCGGGGGATTTGAGCGGGCCGAAGAAGGACGGTCTCCATCGCTTGGCGGTCAGTGATGAGGGCAATCCGCATCTCGGTTACGAAGGGACTCATTTTTATAAAATAAACGGAAAGTATTATCTGTTTTTCATTCATTCCACATGGGATTGTTGGAGAAGGACGGAAGCCTGCTTTGTGGCGGATTCTATCACCGGAGAATTTGTGGGCGGCGAGGTGTTGAATGACGACAGAGGCTATTGCAGCCAGGGGGTAGCCCAGGGAGGCATCGTGGATACACCGGAGGGGAAATGGTATGCCATGCTGTTCCAGGACAGCGGTGCGGTGGGCAGGATTCCCATTCTGATGCCGGTGAGCTGGAAGCAAGGCCTAACCGTACATCGGGAAGCCCTGCCGGGAGAACAGGCGGAGCGCACAATTGAGCAGCCTTTTCCCGTGCTGGGAGAAGGGGGGCGGATACCGGAGGAGTTTCCCATAGAGAGTACCCGTCCGGATCATATCTATGAGCCGCTGGTACAAAGTGATGATTTTAAGGGGGAATGGAAATCCTGCTGGCAGTTTAACCATGAGCCGGATCTTTCGCTGGTTCGTCATGACAGGGAAGCAGGGAGCTGGAGTGTGACCACGGACAAGGTGTGTACCGGGCTGACCCAGGCAAAGAATATGATTACTCAGCGGATGCTGTATCCGGGCTGTGCAGGAGAGGTTACGCTGGATGGCAGCAGACTGCAGGAAGGAGATATTGCGGGAATTTGTGCCCTGCAGAGTTGTTTCGGACTGATCGGGCTGACCAGAAGAGACGGAAGGCTTTGCCTGATTGTGCGGACGGTGGAAGCGGAGGACAGATCCATGGCGCCCTTGAGGGAAGAAGGTCAGAAAGGCGGCTCCCTGGAAAAAGAATGGGCAGTTCTTCCGGTGGAGGGAAGCAGGGTACGGCTGAAACTGGAAGTGAATTTTGAGAAGATGCAGGATACGGCTGCTTTTTATTATCAGGAAGGTGCGTTGGGCCGGACGGCGAACGGGGAAGGCGGAGCCTGGAAAAAGCTGGGGCCGGATCATAAGCTGTATTTTAAGCTGGATCACTTCTGCGGCTGCCGTTTCGGACTGGTGGTATATTCCACGCAGGAAGCGGGAGGAAGCGCAGAGTTTAGGGATTTCATCTATTCCCGAAGATGAAAAATACGAGGACGAAGAGCATATTACTCTTCGTCCTCTTCCTCACCGCCGGGACGGACGGTGATGCCGTTGACGACCACGCCGCCGTCTAAGCGGATCACCAGGCATTGCTGTCCGCCGATGTTTCGGGTCTCGATGAGGTCTGTCCGGTCCGGGCTGACCTTGATGACAACATCGGGGGTTTTTACCTCATAGGTGCGGGTGTTCATAACATTGCTGGCCAGGAGTGAAGCGCTTTCTCCGGCAGTTTCATCATAGCGCGTATCAAAGGAATCCA
>CAZAMX010000159.1:0-5914 GCA_964486095.1 uncultured Acetatifactor sp.
TACATTGACTGCTTTTTGTCTTTACTGCCTGATACTTTTGAAACTTTGTCATTGCATTTGCCTCCTTTCCTTCAAACTTAAATTTTAGCTACATCAAATACTATAAACGCCCTTCCATGATCTGTCAACAAATATTTTTGATTTATTCCAGCATGATCTCCTTCACGGAAATTTTACCGATCCGTCCGGAATAAACGTGCATCACAATCTCATAAATAACGGCAAAGGCCGCAAGAGAAATGACCATAACCGGAAAATCAAATTCATATTCCGGCACACCCTCCATATCCCGGAACACAACATCCACCGCAATGCGCAGCAGCCCGTACTGGTACACCGTTCCTACGGCAAAGCCGATATAGGCCATGGGTCTGTAGCACCCCAGAATTGCCCGGGAACATTCTTTCTGAGAATAACCGAACACCCTCATCATGGCAATGGTCTTCTTATTCCCGCCGACCACCGTGGTAATTGCCAGAAACAGTGTGGTGCAGGCCAGCACCAGTCCGATGAGCATAATCATGATGCCCATCATGACACTGGCCAGCTCATTCATGCTGAATGACATCTGGGTCATGGCGGAAAAACAAAAGGAAGCAAACAGGATGAAAAATGCAAGCACCTTTTTGTCCCGCAGGGTATTCCTTTTCAGATCCTCCAGGAACAAACCGCCGGTGCCCCTCTCAGCCTTATGCTTTTTTCTTTTCCCACCGTCAGACATGCTGTCCCGCAAAAGATTTAACACCGGCATTTTCAGTCTGTGCCAGGCATAACAGACTGCCAGAAGGGAAAATGCCGCCGCAGGAATCACCACCAGATACACAAAAATCTCCGGATGAAACCGCACGGAAAATTCCGGCAGGAGCTTATCTTTGTTCTGCATCCGGTAAAAGGACGGCATGAGCAGAAACGCACCTGCAAATCCGAGAGCCGTGCCCAGAAAAACACTGCTGCCGAACACCCAAAAATTTCCGGCAACTTTTAAGTTGGAGCAGCCTAACGCCTTTAAGATGCCCAGCTCTTTTTTATGAGTATCAATATACTGCTTGATAAAAAACAGCAGCATAACCACCGAGGTCAGACACAGGCAGCCCCCGGAAAGCCCGCAGACCATCTTCCCCGTAGACAACTGAGCCTTGTAAAAAATCATCATCTGCTCAGAAATTATTTCCTCTTCAATCCCCGTAATATCTGCCTGATAATTTAGAAACAGGGTGCATACAAATACCGCGCAAAATGAAATAATCACAATCCCGGCAAGCTTTGCCCCGTCCTTTATTCCCACTACCATTTTTACCGCCTCCTTAATCCCACGAAGCTAAAACTCCGATGAAAATGCCCTATGCAGGGCGAACTTGTCTGCCTGAGCATTTTTATGTGTAACTATGCCGCCACGAAGGGGCAATGCCCTCCTCTTTGTGTCGGCACAAACAATCCATGAAGAACGCTGTTCTTGCGTTCTTCTGTGTGAAGTTTTAGAATTTCTTAGACGACGTACCAAAGAGGTGTGCCCTGCACCCTCTTGTCGGCTTAGAAAATCTCTTCACACTTACCAACCAATCTCATACGCCGTCTTCTGCACCTGATTTTTATAAATTTCCGCTACCCTTCCGCTGTTCATTCTGATAACGGTACCTGCCATTTCCGCAATGTTCAGGTTGTGCGTAACCATAATAATCGTAAAGCCGTATTCCGCCTGCAGTTTGCAGATATAGTCAAGCACCTGTCTTCCCGTCTCTTCATCCAATGCTCCCGTAGGCTCGTCAAGGAACAGAACTTTTGGCCTTTTGGCCAGCGCCCTTGCCACAGAAACCCGCTGCTGCTCGCCGCCTGAAAGCTCACTCGGATATTTTTGCAGCTTCTTCCCAAGCCCTACGGCGTCTATCACCTTCTTATAATCCCGGTTGCCCGCCAGATCAGCCCCCATTTTCACATTTTTTTCAACATTCATATTCTGCAGTAAATAATACTGCTGAAAGATAAAACCTGTATTTTCCTTGCGAAATTCTGTCAACTGACTGTCTGAAAGGGTTGTAATATCCTTCCCGTCATACAGCACCTGACCGCTCTCCGGCCGCTCCAGGCCCGAAACCACGTTGAGAAAGGTGGACTTTCCCGACCCGGATGCCCCCAGGATCACCACAAACTCTCCGTCCTCTATTTCTAAGCTGATTCCCTTCAATACCTGAAAGCTGCTTTCCCCGCTTCCGTATGTCTTTGTAATCTCTCTCACCTCAATCATACTTTCCTCCTTCTGTCCGTCCGGGACATAATTCCCTGTTTTTCAAAAGACTAACAAATACTTCCGTCATCATCCCGCTGATCTCTTCCCCCATAAAACGGCACATTCCCGTCGCGCACAAAGCTGCGATGCCATGTGTGTATATCCATAGATGACGGTACAGCTTTTCGGCAAAGCCCTGATCTACCCCGTAGCCCTTCTGAACGGACAGTAATATCTGCTCATAGCTGTCGTCGATCTGCGGAAGCACATTGGACAATTCAGGCACCTGTCTGTGCTCCGTCATGAAAAGCAGCTGAAACAGCTTCGGCTCGTTTATGGAAAACAAAATGTACTGCGTTCCGACGCCCTTGAATGCAGGGGTTTCCGCCAGGCCCTTTTGCACATATTCCCTGTAAAGTGCTTTGGCCGCGTTTATTACCGCCTGCTGCACCTCATCCATATTCCTAAATACCGTAAAAATCGGTCTGGCAGAGCTGTTCAGCTTTTCCCCCAGCGCTCTTGCAGTCAACGCCCTGGCTCCCCCTGCTCTGACAATCGCAAGAGCGGCTTCCACTATCTCTTCCCTTGAAAATTTTGCCTTTGGCGGCACGGCAGCTCCCCCTTCCATAAACTTTTACACCTGTTACATTCTAAAAACTTTACAGCTTACTCTTTTTTCTTTATCGGGTGTTTTGCAATTCCTGTTTTAAATCGCTTGTTTTAAATCGTCTGATTTAGATTACCACACCAGGAATGAATCGTCAAGGGAAAAGCGAAAGAAATTAAATATCAAAATTAAGTTTCGGAATTAAGTTTCCCACCTGCACATTGGCTTTTTAAGCCGCATTGCTTTCAAATACTGCCCTGCAATGATAAAATAAAGTAACAGCCTTGCAGCAAGTCACGCCGCCTGGTTGTTGAACTATTACAAAATAAAAGCAATTTACGATATACGTCACCACCATACCATGGAAGATTCAGGAGAAACGGACAATGTGGGAATTCACAGATCATGCTGTAACGGAAGAGAAAAAACAAATAAAGAATGCCGCCAGCCGACAGCCAGAAGGCAGCACGTCCCAAATGAAATACGAAGCCGGAACTTCAAAATCTTCTTATGAAAGCATATGTATCCAATATAGCATGCCGGCTCGGGAAACAATTCAGCTAAAGCAAACCACTCCGCTGGCAGACCGCTTACGGGAACAGGGAATCGCTCTCGAAACCCTTGGCCGGGAATTTATGGAGCTTGTTACAATATACGACAACCTTCCAAACACTGCCGACACAAGAGATGCCCAGCAGCGCCATCTGTATGCGCTGCTGGATTTGTTGAGAGAACGACTCCATCCCGATGAAGAAACCCCCCGGATAAAGACCGCCTTAAATATCCTGCAGGACGAATTAAGCTTTGTCGGCATCCAAAACCTGGACCGCACTCCTGCATCTCCGGCGCACCCCTGGGAACACTTAAGCAGTTCACCCTTTATCCGAATGATTGCCGAAGTGGCACGTATGGACGCACAAGGGTATAAAGACGCACAACGACACCATCAGAAAACGCAAAAAGCAGCAACAACATCAGAAGCATCGACAACATCAGAAGCACCGACAGCATCAGAAGCATCGATAACCGTGGAACCAGTCAGGGATATTCCTACCCAGGAAGATTTCTCGGCATTCCGTATGATCCAGGCCTTAAGCCGGCATCACCTGGAACAGCTTTTCCCCATATCAGGTCCTCATTTAAGCCAGGATTTTTTTGGTCTATTTCTCCAAGTCAAAGACAAACTCTTACAGGAAGGCATGTTAAGCCATTATACTCATAACCCGCATTTGACAGCACTGCATTCCACAGATTATCTGCGGGCCAATCAGGTGCTGGGAAGAGAAAGACTTGCAAAATCAGCAAAGGTGGATGAAACGGAAACCGTGTCGAAAAGTCAGGATGTAGATGCCGCTGTGTTCCGCAACACAGGATTTGTGTTCTTTTTTCTGGAAAAGATAAACTCCTCCCATCGTAATACGCAGTTCGGCGACTATCGCTATACCGTTCCGCTCAAGTCGCAGCCTGCCATTTTAAGTGATGCCTGGGCGATCCTGCACGATATGGCAGGACAGTCTATGAACGGCAGGGCAATTCGCCATGCAGCTCCGGCATCTCCGCCCGAAGGTGGTGGTCAAAGACAGGATGCAAACATTACGAGGCGTATATTTGAGCGCGTTGACAGTGTAGACGCAGCCATAGATTTGAGTGAACAGCTCCAGCCCTCCCTGGCTCCTTATCTGGATCCCGCCGCCTCACTGTTCAATATGCTGACAATGTTTCTTCCCACGGCAGAACAGAAAATCCGGCTGCAGACTCCGGACGGAGAACAGCACGACACAGAAATCCAGGACCATCTGTCCGGAAATTTCCTGCAGGGAGCAGACATTATTGACGGTATCGCCCTGCGGATCGCCCATGAACTCTTTACTCTCCAGGAAGCCAATGCGGAAGAATTTAACGCTGTTATGAGCGGCAGCGATGCCTTCTGGGATTATGTTTCCGGCGCAGTACATGATGTACAGATCATGGTGCCCCATGATGTTCTGCCGGAACAATATGATTTTATCAGCAGACCGGAACCGTCTGCAGCAAGTGTCTCAGGATCGGAGGAAGCCTCCGCCGCCGGCATAATTGCCAGACCCGTAGGAGCAGAGCTTCCCGGAATGCGGCGTTTTGGGGGAATGTCCGCCGATGCCGCCGGCATCCTGCGACTCCGTCCCGGAAGCGCCAATAACTGCTTTTTTGAAGCAATGTCCCCCCTTATGAATCTACCGGGACTTGGGAATGCCAACGCCCTGCGGAACCGCTTTGTGGAGCAGCAGAACGCCCGGCACCTGCCCCCTCTGCCGCCAGGCGCTCCGGTAGAATATCAGCATATACAGCAATTTGCGGACATATTCCAAGTTACCATTACCGTGATGGTTCAAATTCCAAACCGGGACGGCCGTGGCACGGATGCCGCTGGCATGGGCAGGGGCGCACATGGCGCTGAGACTGCTCTAATCGACTTTGTTCCCCAAAACGGCGGCTCACAATCTCATTATTACATTCGTTTTCTGCCCCCCGCAGACCCGAACGGAATCGGCCACTTTACAGGACTTGGCTGATTCCGCCGCTACCCTCTGCCATCGGTTCATAAACGGAGGAATAATCGACTATGCTTTTATTTACGTCAATTTCATACTTTCTTATCATGCAATGAGCATTTTCATCATCAAAATACTCTTCTATTTTAACTCCGCCCAAGGCTTCCATCGTCCTCCAGGAAGCAGGATTATCCGTATCTGCATCCAACAGGGCCTTACGTATTCCATACTTTTGACAAACCTTTAAACCCAAATATAGATTGATCCTGTTATAGCCCTTTCCTCTCTCGACGGGCCTTATACTGTAACCGATATGACCGCCATACTTTTTTAAACGCTCATTCAGCGCCAGCCTGATATTTATTGTACCGACAATCCGCCTGTCGCTGCTTCTAACAAGAAAGAATGTCCTTGACGGCACCCCTTTCTCACTGACGGCCCTGTTTTCGTCTGCTCTTAATTTATCCAGCCATCCCTCATAATCATCCAGAAATCTGTTCAGGCTTCCAGTGCCGTTTATAGCAGACCCAAATTCATAGAATTCCCTTATATATG
>CAZAMX010000160.1:0-5868 GCA_964486095.1 uncultured Acetatifactor sp.
GCGGACAAACGGTTTTCAAGACCGCCTCGTTATGACCACTTCGATATCTCTCCAAGCGTTGCCGCTATTCATGCGGCAAAGGTTATTCTAGCAAAAAGAGGGACATATGTCAACAGATTTTTTCAAAAATCAGCGTTGATTTTCCTGATCGAGATTTTTCCAAAACAATTCTCCCAGAAACACCTCCGCCACCTTCATGTCCTCCGGCGTGGTGATCTTAATATTCTCATAACTGCCCTCTGCCAGCTTTACCGGGCAATTTGAAAACAGCTCCACTACACTGGCGTCATCTGTGACCGTGACAGCCCCAAAGCCTTCCCTCTCGGCTTTCTCCCGCAAAGCCCCGTATGCTTTTACAATCAGCTCCGTATCAAAAACCTGGGGTGTCTGCACGCTCCACACAAACCGCCTGTCAGGAGTGGATACTGCCATCCCCCCTTCGTCCGCCAGCTTTATGGTGTCCTTGGATGGCATCGCCGCCACACAAGCATGATATTCCTGCACCGCCTCATAAGTGCGTCTGATAATTGTTTCTGTAAGAAAAGGCCTGGCTCCGTCATGAATAAAAACGTATCCGTCCCGATTTGGCACCAACCTGTCCGAAGATCCCAGCGCTGCGACAGCGTTTGCCACCGATTCCCAGCGTTCCCGCCCGCCCGGCACGATTATATCCACTTTATGAAAGCCGTATTTTTGTACAATCTCCTGCCTTACATAGGAAATGCTGTCCTTCCCCGTAACCAGAATGCAGTCGTCGATGATCTTCGACCGCTCCACTGCCTGAAGAGAATACCAAAGCAGCGGTTTGTCCCCCAGCATCATAAATTGCTTTGCAACAGTACTGTGCATTCGGCTGCCGCCGCCTGCGGCCAGCACGATGGCGGTACATTGCTTTTTCATTCTTATACCCCCATGCCTTGTGTGCTTTAGCGCACATGACAATCAATATCCTGACAAAAACCGCTCCGCGCCTCATTGCAAAGGCATATTTGGCACTGCGTTTAAGTCATAGCCGTCTCTTACGCCCCGCATATACTCATAATACCCTGCGACACCGATCATTGCCGCATTGTCCGTGCAGAATACCGGCGACGGGTAATAAAAGGTAATTCCCCTCTTTCCGCACTCCTGCTCAAAGGCTGCCCTTAAAGATGAATTTGCGGCAACCCCTCCGGCTATAGCAAATTTATCATATCCGAAAGCCTTCACTGCATGAAGGGAATGCTCCACCAGCACATCAATGACCGCCTTCTGAAAAGAAGCTGCTACATCCGCCTGATTTACTTCCTCTCCTTTCATCCGGCAGGAATTCAGGTAATTCAGCACTGATGACTTTAAGCCGCTGAAGCTGAAATCATACTCATTATCCGCTACTCTTGCTCTGGGAAAGGGGATCGCATCCGGATTTCCTTCTCCGGAAAGACGATCTATCTTAGGCCCCCCGGGATACCCCAGCCCTATGGCCCTTGCCACCTTGTCAAAGGCTTCTCCCGCCGCGTCGTCCCTGGTTCTGCCGATGATCTCATACCGGCCGTAATCCTTTACCACCACCAGATGAGAATGTCCTCCTGACGCCACCAGACACACAAAGGGCGGCTCCAGCTCCTTATGTTCAATGTAGTTTGCACTGATGTGCCCGCTGATATGATGTACTCCCACCACGGGCAGCCCTGCGGCAAAGCTGATGGCCTTAGCCTCCGCCACGCCCACCAGCAACGCCCCTACCAGTCCCGGCCCGCAGGTCACCGCCACAGCCGTAATGTCCTGCAAAGTAACCTTCGCTTCTTCCAGCGCCTGTTCGATTACCTGATTTATCTTCTCAATATGTTTTCTGGAAGCAATCTCCGGTACAACGCCGCCGAACTGTGTATGCAGTGCAATCTGCGTATAAATAACATTTGACAGCACCTCTCTGCAGTTTTTCACCACAGAAGCCGCTGTCTCATCACAAGAGGTCTCGATCGCCAGGATCAGGACCTCCGAACTATTCACCTGTTCCAAAAAAGTTCCCCCTTACTCTTCTTCCCCTACATGCACATTGTCTGCGGCGTCCCAGCCATATATCTTCCAATGTCTGTCCTCATCCCTGCGCAGCAGATAAACTCTGCCCTCAGAAGCAGTGCGCCCATCGCTTTCCTTTACGGTATATCCGCAGTATATCCTTGCAAAATCATATCCGTCATCCGAAAAATAATCCACATTTGTGCTGGCGGCCACGGAAACGGAAATAAGCCGCCGCTTGGCCTCCTTAAAGTCCTTAATGTCCTCCTTAAGTTTCGTCATGTAGCCCGCCATCTCGTTGTTCGCAAGCAGCTCCGAATCATACAGCTTTCTTGCCTGAACTCCCAGCGCCTCAATTTCGCTGTCGGTACAGTCCTCATTGTAAAAACACTTTTCGATCTCCGCGTAATATTTGATTACTTCTTTCACCGTGGCCGGATAATTCTTTTCCAGATCCTTGTTCAAAACAGACTGTACAGGTGTCATGGCTGCCTGCGCCGCCTCGGTCCGCGCCCTGTTCATCAAAATGGCATAAAGTCCCACCAGGCCGGCGATCACAACTATTAGGATAACTGTCACTCTCATTGTGGATTTTTTCATCTGCCACCTCATTCTCCTGCCGCAGCGGTATTTTCTTATTCTTCCGCAAAATTAAGCTCACAGGACCTTCCATCCTTCGCGGCCACAGCACCCGGAAAGATCTTACGCACCTCTCCCAGATACTCTTCCGGATAGGTTAAGGACGGACTGTAATGCGTCAGCCACAGCTCCGGCACCCTGGCTTCCTTCGCAATTTTGGCTGCCTCATACATGGTCATATGCCTGTTTTCCCTGGCCTTAGCCAGCTTTTCAGGCTCACCGTACATGCCCTCCAGCACCAGAAGATCCGAGTCTTTCGCATTGGCTGTAATGGAATCGGTAGGGCGGGAGTCGGTACAATAAGTAACCTTCAGGCCCTTCCGCGGCGCTCCCAGCACCATGTCAGGCGTATAGACATTTCCGCCGTCTTCGACAGTATCTCCCTTCTGCAGCCTGTTCCACAGCTTCATGGGAATCTGTTGTTCTATAGCCCGCTCCCGGTCAAACCGTCCTGCCCTGTCAACTATCATGCTATATCCATAGCATACCACACTATGGCTCACCTTGAAAGCCTTTATGCGAAAACCTTCAAAAAAAAATTCCTGTTCTGCCTCCATGATCTCCATGCAGTTGATCTCAAAAGGCAGTTCAGGCGCAATGGTCCGCAGGGCATTCACCGTCCTGTTTAAGCCCTTGGGCCCAATCAGCAAAAGCGGCTCCGTCCTCTCCGCGTTTCCCATGGTCAGAAGCATGCCGGGCAGGCCGCTGATGTGGTCCGCGTGATAATGGGTAAAACAGATAATATCAATGGGTTTGGGACTCCAGCCCTTTTCCCTGAGTGCAATCTGGGTTCCCTCCCCACAGTCAATCAAAATACTTTTCCCATTATACCGAAACATCAACGCCGTGAGCCACCGATAAGGCAGCGGCATCATCCCGCCTGTTCCCAGCAAGCAAACATCCAACATATATAACCTCCAGACATCTTCAGGAAAGCGTTCCCTTTATCTATTCTTCCGCAGCGATGCAGTCTTTCCCGAAGAATGGCCTGTCAAAGCAACTCAGCACCTTCCTTCTCTTCCACCGGCACCTTAAACTGCGAAATCATTTCATCATAGCAGTCCTCGCACAGATCAAAACGATGGGTAATCCCGTCCTTCCGGCTGAAATACCCGAAGACAGCCTCCGCCGAAAAGCTTCCTTCCTTCAGGTATCCGTCCTCCACCTTCAGGCTCCTGCCGCACTTGTTGCACACAACATGAATCAGCTTTCTGTCCTGCATACCCTCGTACTTTTGCATTTTCATCTCTCCCTTTTGAAATAAACAGCCTGTACCAATCAAATTTTTGTTTTTTCGACCAAATACGGCTTTTTTCATGTGTCAGCTCTATTTTATCAAAAAGATGAGATTACGGCTGTGGAAATTGTTGTTAAACGGCTCCCTGTCCGACCGTCCGCTTCCACATAATATTTGCGTCCTCCACAGGCTTTTCATAAAAACCGGGGCGAATTCCTTCAGATACAAAACCGAACTTTTCGTAAATATGGATGGCAGGGCTGTTGCTGACACGCACCTCCAGGGTAAAAGCCTCCACCTGCTCCGCCTCCCCTGCATCAATCAGCGCCCCCATCAGCATCTGTGCGATTCCCTGCCCCCGAAGCTTCGGCGCCACCACCACATTATCAACATTAGCCACGCCGCACGCGTTGGTAAAACCGCAGCAGCCTGCCACCCGGCCGTCAGCCTCCGCCACCAGATAATGGCAGTAAGGGTGGGAAAGCAAATCTCTGAAATCCTGAGCCGACCAGGGCATGGAAAAGGATTCCGCCTCGATTTCGGCAAGCCGGGGTATATCCTCTTCTTTTAGCTCCCTGATTGTAATCTCCATTGACGTTCCTCCCAGCCCGCCCTGCAGCACCGCTTAAGAATTCTTCATTCTCTTTCCCTCTCGGCCTGGCTCTTTCTTAAATACTCCGGACAATGGTCAGCTGCGTCCACCGTCCTCCCTTGGGCATAATAAACCGCGCCCAGCGCCGCCACGCTGCCTGCACGCTGCCTGTTATTACCCGCCGGCGCAATACTGTATTCCACTCTGATTCTTGCTTTGATCAGTTCAAGGTAAACCGGCACCCCGTCTCCCAAAAAGATTACCGGCCTGCCCAGTCCGTTTAATTTTTCCAGCAGATCACCAATGTCTGACGGATTTTGAGGTATCACCGTCTTAAGTGCAAATTCTTCTCCCGCCGGCATAAACTCATAGGCTGCCGTATATACCTGATTCCTTCTGGCATCCATTAATGGACACACAATGCGGTCCGTTCCCCAGAGATTCCAGGCAAGCCCTTCCAGGGTTGGCACCTCCACCAGGGGCTTTTTTAAGGCAAATCCAAGACCCTTGGCCGTGGCAGAACCGATACGCAGCCCCGTAAAGGAACCCGGGCCCGAAGCCACCGCAATGGCGTCCAGCGTATTCAGATCCAGCTCAATCATATTTTTAAGCGCATCCAGCATGGGAAGCAAAGTCTGGGAATGGGTCTTCTTATAATCGGTAGTATACTCTCCAAGCAGAATACCGTCCTCCACCACCGCCACCCCGGCCACAAGTCCGGAACTGTCCAGCCCAAGTATTTTCATATTAATCCCCCATGATTCTGCTCCGCGGGGCCTTAATCCCACTGAGCGAAACCTCTGATGAAAAACGCTTCTCAAACTGCTATTCTCTGCAGTGTGATGCGGCGGTAATCAAACCCCTGCTGCAAATCTTTTTCTATCGTGATTTGAAGGCGCCGTTCCGGCAGGATCTCTTTAATCAGATCCGCCCATTCGATCATGGAAACTCCTTCTCCGTAAAAATATTCCTCATAGCCGATTTCGTCCATCTCTTCCACATCGGCAATGCGGTAAACGTCAAAGTGGTAAAAAGGCAGCCGGCCGCCCTCATATATCTGTAAAATCGTAAAAGTAGGACTGTTCACAGGCTCTCTGATTTCAAGGCCTGCTGCAAACCCCTGAGTTAACAGGGTTTTCCCCGCTCCCAGATCTCCGTTCAGGGTACATACCTGCCCTCTGCACGCCGCTTTCCCAAGGTACCTGCCCAGTTCGAAGGTGTCCTCCGGCTTTCGGCTCTCAAAAACCGCGCTTCCGCTGTTTTCCAGCTGTTCCAGTATCGTTTCCGCTCTATTCGTTCCGTTCATATCCCCGCCGCTTTCCTAATTCCGAATCTTCACTTTTGCAGGCGGCATATGGGTGTAGATCATTTCAATGACTGCGGTCTTCGGCCCTTCCAT
>CAZAMX010000161.1:0-1931 GCA_964486095.1 uncultured Acetatifactor sp.
TGGCACGTCCTCACCAAAAGAATACTCTTCCATTGTTTCTTTTTCAAATCTATATACCATTACCACTTCTTTTGTAGGATCAACTATCCAATATTCCTTCACGCCTGCCGTTCGATACTTAAACAGTTTTGTAAAGTAATCCATTACCCTGCTACTCGAAGAAACAATCTCAATAATCCAATCTGGTGCACCATTGCATCCTTTATCTGTAATTTTATTTTTATCGCAAATTACTGATATATCAGGTTCTACGTAATTCCTATCATTTTCATTCAAGAATACAGCGAATGGAGCGGGAAACACTTCACACTCTCCATTATTCTTTCTAATAAACACATTGATTTCTGTATTGACAAAATTCAGTATCCTTTGATGTCTTGTATTTGGCGGAGCCATATAATAAATTTTCCCATCAATCAATTCAGCCCGTTCTCCATCTGGCAACGCATAAATGTCATCTGTTGTATAAATATCTTCTTTTCTCAAGGCATCCATACTTACACCTCCGTTCTTGATTCTAGTATAGATAACATTTACAAAAATTACAACCGTTTTTCGTAGTTTGAAAATCTAATTTTATTTCAGTTACTGCGGTTACGTCAATACAATCTCCCTCATCCTCCTTCAGGCAGAGTGACCTGCCGGAAGACTGAGCTGTTTACCGATACTATGGTAATACACCAGCAGGACAAGGAGGGCGGCAAGGGCAAGACATTTTCTCAGCCTTCCGCCCTGCTTTGCCCATGTCACAATCCGGGAAACAAGCTCCTTCTTTGTTTCCTCACTCATGCCCCTTCTGCGATCTGCAAAATACAACAAAAGATAAGTAAACCCGGCAATCATGGCAAGAGTTGCATACAGCTCTAACGGCGCAGCATCCCCTGTCTTCGGCTCATTATCCCTTGTGGGAACTGCTTCCTGGCCGGGAGCCGGTTCCTGGCCGTTATGATTGGCATTATTGCCGCTATCGGCAGTTCTGGTGTTGTTCCCGCTGTTGTTATTTCCACCGTTGCCATTCCCATTGTTGTCATTTCCGCTGTTGTCATCTCCGGTGTTGTCATTTCCGCTGTTGTCGTTTCCGGTGTTGTCATCTCCGATGTTGTCATTTCCGCTGTTGTCATCTCCGGTGTTGTCATCTCCGGTGTTGTCATCTCCGCTGTTGTCATTTCCGGTGTTGTCATCTCCGGTGTTGTCGTTTCCGGTGTTGTCATTTCCGGTGTTGTCATCTCCGGTATTGCCATCTCCGGTGTTGTCATTCCCACTGTTGTCATCTCCGGATTTGTCATTATAAGCGATTGCATAGGTGGAGAAACGGTCCGTCTCTATGGTAATGGTATCGGCGCTGTTATCCAGGTCAGCCAAAAGCTGTGCCCTGCCGTCATGCACCCGGATGACGGCATATGTCCTTGTCTTACCGTTGTCTGTGTTTTTCAGGCTGTCCGGCACGGTAATGACAATCCTTATCTTTTTCTCCGTCTCGGTAATATCCGTGCGGTCTGTCCCTACCAGCTTATACAGGTTGATATTCAGATACTGTCCCATGGCATAACCGTTCAAAGCCTGCGACACAGCCGCCCGATCCCAATCGCTCACGGTATTTCCCGCATCCTGCACCTCAAGGACAATCCGGATATTGGTCCCGTTCTGCACCTGCTGCTTTTCTTCCTCTGTCAGGAGCATATCCTTCAATTCCTCTTCCGGGGTAGAAATATCGGTTGCCGGAGCATGATCCCCCGGTATTACCTCCGAAGTTATCGTTCCGGTTCCCGATGTGTCGCCGCCCGTTGCAGGGATCGTTCCTGTTTCTCTATATGCGCAGGTCTGGCAGTCCCGATGCTTTGCTCCTTCCTCGGTCGCCGTCGCCTCCCGGTCTGTTACCCAATCACTGAAATCGTGGTCTGCCCTGCCGGTCTCATCGCCGCAGGTGCATA
>CAZAMX010000161.1:2031-5853 GCA_964486095.1 uncultured Acetatifactor sp.
GTGGTCTGCCCTGCCGGTCTCATCGCCGCAGGTGCATACCTTCCAATGCTGTGTATCGTTATACTGCCAGTCTCCGTAATCATGGGTGTGGCTGGGCGTGACCGTGCGGGTATAGCCGCAGGTGTTGCAGGTGGTGTCCTGGTCGTTGTCGTAGACGTGAGCCCCGTAGCCGTCTTTGAAGGCCCTTCCCAGCCCGGCGCACCCCGAAGCGGTACATTCATGCCAGTGGTAGTAGGCGTTGTTGCTCCACGCTTCAGCCCATGTGTGGTCGGTTTTTTCACTCACCCAGTAGCACACAGAACACGCCTCCCAGTGCTGGGTATCGCCCATCTTCCAGACCTTTTCGTGGTTCGCAGCATCCTTTTTGGGCGCGGTGCAGTTGGGATTAGGGCACGCTTTCCAATGTTGGTCGGCGTCATATGTCCAGAAGCTGCTGTACCCATGCTCGCGGTACAGCTCCACCTTCTGCGCGTTCCCCTCGCCGCCGTTTCGGACGCCAACCCCGCCATGCCGGTGGAGGCGGGAGAAAACAGCGCGGAATGGTCGGCATTGGAGGCGGTTGTAAAAGGAAACGGACTGGGCTCGGTGATACTACTCGGATTCGTCTTATAAACTGTATATTTCCCCGTGAGGCCCGCGCCCACGGTAATCGCACCATAGTTAACGCCGATGTCCGCTTTTCCGCCTTTGATGGCGGGGCTGCCCGACAGGGTAACAGAACTGCTTGTCGCCAACTGTATCCCACAGCCATTCGCAGTGATTGTGCCGCCGCTGATAGTACCACCGCCGTCTACAAAGAACACTGCGGCATCGCCGCCGGCGGTATGCTTGATCTCTCCGCCCGTCATAGTGAAATCAGCGGTTTGCACATTTACACCGTAGGCTTGACCCTGCTTGGTATTGCTGCTCTCCACGGTGCCGCTTTTGATGACGACGGTGCTGCCCGGCTGTGTGTCAATGGCGTAGCTGCCGGATTTTAGCACGGTGCCGTCCAGCGTCAGACTGCCGCGGACACACACAGCTATCATCGCCGCTGTGCTCCAAAGTCCCGCCGTACAAGTTGGCAGAAGTGATCTGGCCATCTTCAGATTCCTTGATCTCCAAAAGAAATCTCGCGTTGCCGATTATTTTGCCGCCGCCCTGGCAGTCGCAGAGGTTCAAGGTGCTGCCGCTTGGGACGACGACGGCTCTGGCGTTCCCGGTGCAACTACTGGTGAGCGTGTGACCGCCCAGACAGAGGTTGACCGTTCCGCTCCCGCCGCCATCTGTAATCCTGATCTCTTTGTCAACGGTGATGTTTTCGGCGAGGTAATAGCTGCCCGCAGCCAGAATGTAATTTCCCCCCATAGACAGCTTCACCCCGCTGCCCTCTTTGGGGCCGCCGTCCGTGCCGCCGGTAAAGGAATCCTGGCTCAGCGCCGTCCACGCCACGTTCCCATGGCTCTCCGCCCCGGTGTGACTGCACGACGCCCCGCAGACGGGGTGGATGTGGGCCGTCGTGCTGTTGTCTGTAATATTGTCATCCGCCGCCATAACCGTGCTGCCCTGAGCCGCCTGTCCTGCAATCTCAGCCCACGCCGCCAGCTTTGCCAGCGCATCTTCCGGGATCTTTGCCTGTTCTTCCTCGGATAAAGCCTCTAACGCCTCCTGCAAGGCAAGGGCTTCCTCCCCATGGGCATACAGTCCCGCCAGCCATTCCTCATAAGCGTCCTCGCCGCCGTTCTCCGCATCCAACGCTGCCCCCCCCACATCCGGCAGGGCGGCGATCCGCTCAAGCAATGCCTGAAGGTTCCCGTTTTCTTCCTCCGTCGGTTCCGCATCGTTTGCGCTGACGCTCCCGGTACCGCTTTCCTCCTGCGCCAGCACACTTGCCTGCACGGCATTTGACACCATGCCTGCGGTCAGCACCGCAGCAAGCAGCACTGCAAGCATTCTGTTCAGCAATCTGCCTTTCTTGTTTTCATAATAACCTCCGTTTACTATATTATCTTTGCCAAATTGCAAATTGACCGCTATCCGTCCGGAAAGGCGGCTTTAGCGACCATGACATCCAGAATGAACATCCCGTCCTCCGTGTAACAGAACATCTCCCCTTGAAGCCGCCCCGCTGCCTCCTGCACCGTGGCAAGACCATAGCCGTGTCCGCCGCCATCCTTATCCGTAGCGGGTATCGTCCCCCTCTCCACCCACAAATCATCCCTGCAGGTATTCTTGTATATGGACACCAGAAGGGGCAAATTTTGTTGATATAGCTTGCCACGGCAATCAGTACCACGCAGATCACGGATTTAATACGTTTTGTGGCTTTTCCTTTTTTGTTTCATACGCACTTTGCCTCCTTCTGGCATTTACGATACCATCCGGCGAAGAACTGTCACAAGATACAATTCATTCTTCAGACACAATCAGGCCGGGGAATCCCTTCTAGCCTGCCCGCCGCGCGGGCCGCATGTGGCGTCAGCAATAAATTCCACTGTGCGGCCCTGCGCATAAAAAAGGAGGGGCCCTGATAGACCTCTTCTGCTTTCATAATATTTTTTTTATTCCTCTACCGATCCATCTCCGAGACTCTGCCCGTAGATTTATGTTCTCTGATGATACCCTCGATCTCCGCCAAATCCGTGCTTAACAGGTCCCCGGGGATGGTATTCTTTAAAGCGCTGACCGCGTTGCCGTACTCCAGTGCCTTCCTGCAGTCCCCCTCATGGGCTAACAGCCCGTACAGTACGCCGGAAATATAAGCATCACCGCTGCCGATCCTGTCCACCACCTCAATATCCGCATAAGGAGCTTCCTCATAAAATCGGTCTTCCCTGGCGCTGTAGATCACGGAGCCGAAGGTATGACGCTTGGGACTGTGTACAATACGCTGAGTGGAGGCCACCATGGAAATGGGATAATCCTTCGTAAAGCTCTTCATAATGTCCCGCACGTCTCCCTCTTTTAAAAAGGTCAGCCGGGCCGTGTCCTCAGAGCAGAAAAATATATCCACATAGGGCAGAATGGATTCGATACATTCCCTGGCCTCCGTTCCCGTCCACAGGTTGCCGCGGAAATTTACGTCAAAGGAAATGAGGGTTTCCTCTTCCTTGAAACGCTTCATCATTCTGATGGCAGTCTCCCGCACCTGCGGGCTTAAGGCTAAGGTGATCCCGCTGGTATGAAAGCATCTTGCCGCCCGGAAGAGCCCTTCGTCATAATCCTCCACGGAAATTTTATTGACCGACGTATTCTTCCTGTCATACACAATACGCGGCTTCCTGGGGTATGCTCCGTTTTCATAGTAATATACCCCCAGCCTTGCATCTTTACTGTCGTCATACACCAGATAATCATCGCTGACACCACAGAGGCGGACCCTGTTCTTGATATAGATCCCTAAGTCATTGGCCGGCAGCTTGGAGATGATGCCGCATCTTAGGCCCAGCATGGCCGCACCCGTGGCAGAATTCAGCTCTGCTCCCCCGGCCTGTTTACTTAAGGTATCCCCTCTGGTCATCCTCTCATTGTCGGGCGGTGACAGCCTCAGCATGATCTCCCCCAGAGAAAGTAAATCAAAATCTTTTTTCATGTCCATGCCCCCCTTTTTACTGATAGGTTAAGCATACCACAAAAAGGCGGCGGTGAAAAGATAATGGCCAACAGTTAAAAATTTTCCTCCAGATACTCCAGATACTCTTCCTCGCTGGGGAAAAGAATGTACCTGCCCTCCACCAGTCCCATATATCCGCTTGCCTTAACGTATCCTATCATAAAATTACCTCCTGTTCAGAATTTTTTTGTTTTTTCTGATTAGAAGTTAACTTTTTGAAAGTCCCATAA
>CAZAMX010000162.1:0-5837 GCA_964486095.1 uncultured Acetatifactor sp.
AATTTGATCTGGGTTTGGAACGGCCAGAATAAGGACTGGTATCCCGGCGACTAATATGTTGACATCATCGGTGAGGATATTTACCCCGGAGAAAGGGTGTACACCTCCCAGATCAACAAGTATCTGGAGGCTGTGGATTACACGGAGGCCGGAAAGATGGTAGTGCTTTCCGAGAACGGCTGTGTGTTTGATCCGGAGCTGGCAGTAAGGGACGGCGCCATGTGGGGCTTCTGGTGTACCTGGAGCGGAGAGTTCGTGGCAAAGGACACGGCTATATTTGCCTACAGCGAGCAGTACACCGAGGCGGAAGCCTTAAAGCGTTTCTATGAGAATGAAGCGGTAATTACTTTAGAGGAACTGCCGGACCTGAAAACATATCCGATGAGAAAATAAGAGTGGAACAGACTATGAAGAAGTCAGTAAATAAAAAAAGGTCCGGAGGCGTGCTGGCCTATGACGGCAAGATCGTAAGCCTCCTGAATCAGGCAGGAGAAATGATTCTGCTGAATATGGCTTTCCTGATATGTTGTCTGCCGGCGGTAACCTTAGGACCAGCCCTGGCATCATTGTATTATGCCACCATGAAGAGTATCCGGCGGGAGAGAGGTTATCCGGTGCAGGAATTTTTCCGCTCCATGAAGCGGACGCTTAAGAAGGGAATAATGCTTACCTTATTGTGCGCCGTCTGGATGGGACTGCTGTTTTTCGGTAGATATTACTCCAAAACGGGACAGTGGAAGCTGTCGCCGGGAGCAGGCATGTATGATGTGTTCATTTTGGTAAGCGCCTGCGTGATCATTTATATTTTTCCGGTGCTGTCCAGGTTTGAGATTAAACTGCCAGAGCTTTTTAAATTAAGTTTTTTGATGAGCATACGATTTCTGCCGGTTACGGTTTTAAGCATTGTCGGCTCGGCGGCAGTGGGTTTCCTGATGATCTATGTCCTTCCGGTTCCCTGTATTTTATTTGTGCCGGGATTGTGGTGCCTGGCGCTGACCTTTTTGATCGAGAGGGCACTTACGGCATATACGCCGGAAGCGGAACCGGGAGAGGAACAATGGTTTGACAGAAAAGGGGAGAACAATGAAGCATAATGTATGGAAAAAGTCGATAGCATCTGTCCTTCTTGTAACATTAGTATTTACCATGCTGCCTGTCTGGAGCATGGATTCTCAGGCAAAGACAGAATGCTCCATGGATGAGTTTGACGAGATGGTCAGTACTTATAATGTTGATGATTCCGTTCCTTCCTACAAGGAGTATAAGGCGCTGCATGCAGATGCGTCCTATCCCGATACGGTGGTGGAGATTCCTGCCGCGGGCTTTGTCAGGTACGAAGAGAGCAATGTTCCGGCCGATCCTGAAATTTATTCGGATTACGAGGGCATGGCGGGGGACAGCGTGCTGACGGGTGAGGACTCTCTGATCGAGTTTGAAGTGGATGTGGCTCAAAGCGGCCTGTATAATCTCTCCGTGGTTTATTACCCCGTAGCCGGGAAAAATTCCGACATTCAAAGAAGTATGTTTCTGGACGGTTCTCTGCCCTTTGGCGAGATGGCACTGCTGAATTTCCCCAGAGTGTGGACGAATTATGTGGCGGATACAAAAGTGGATAAGAACGGCATTACAGTCATGACCTGGGAAAAGGATAATCAGGGCAACGACGTGAAGCCTAAGACCATGGAGGTACCTGAGTGGCAGACCAGATACCTGTATGACAGTGACGGGTATATTACCGAGCCCCTTTCCGTCTATCTGGAAGCAGGAAAGCATACTGTCAGCATGGTGTCCCTGCGGGAGCCCATGCTGATCAACAAGCTGATTCTGAGCAATGCGGAAGAGGCAAAGTCCTACGCCGAGGTGAAGGCGGCCTGGGACGCGGCGGGTGCTGTTGACTCCAGTGGGACCAACATTCTCTTAGAGGGGGAATATGCCACCAAGACATCCTCCCAGATGCTTTATCCCCAGCAGGATCAGTCTTCTCCGGCAGTGTCGCCCTCCAGCGCCAAGGAGCTGTTAAATAATTCCATCGGCGGCAATTCCTGGAGGCTGGTAGGACAGTGGATTGAGTGGGAATTTGATATATTAAAGGACGGCTATTATTGTATTTCGCTTTACGACAAGCAGAATTTCTCCAGAGGTATTCATGTGTCCCGGCGTATTACCATCGACGGGGAGGTGCCCTTTGCGGAGATGAACGATTATGCCTTTAAGTATGGGCAGAACTGGCGAGAAGATAAGCTGGAGGACGAAAACGGCGATCCTTACCGCTTCTATTTAAAGGAAGGGCATCATGTGCTGCGCATGGAGGTGGTACTGGGTGAGTTTTCCGAGATCGTTGGTTTGGTGGAAGAATCCGTGCGGCAGCTAAACAGCATCTACCGTCAGGTCATCAAGGTTACCGGCGTGGCTCCGGATACCTACCGCAGCTATCAGCTGGAGGCAACCCTGCCGGATCTCCATAACCAGCTGATAGAGGCCAGAAACACCTTGAATGAAGCACTGGAAAAGCTGGAAACCGTAGCGGGCAGCAATACGGATAAGAAAGCCGTGCTTTTGACCATGCGGGATCAGCTGGATGATCTGATCGAGGACGGGGAGTATTTTGTCAGAGTCATCGGCGCCTATAAGGTGAATGTCCGGGCACTGGGTACCTGGATTACCAGCGTGATCAGCCAGCCCCTGCAGATAGACCGCATTAACATTTATTCTCCTGACGTTAAGGTCAAGTATAACAAGACCGGATTTTTCAGTCAGGCGGGGTATGAGATTCAGAGACTGTATTATTCCTTTGTCATTGATTATAACAATATCGGCAGTGTAGCGGAAAGCGGCGTAGGACAGAAAGAAGAGAATGCGGCGCTGACGCTGTGGATCGGTTCCGGCCGTGACCAGGCCAATGTAATCAAGGCACTGGTGGACGATACCTTTACCAGTAAAACTGGCATCAGTGTTAATGTACAGCTGGTGGATATGAACACCCTGTTAAAGGCTACTTTGGTGGGCGAGGGCCCGGATGTGGCAATTCAGGTGGCAAATACCAACGGTGTGGCGGGGGCAGTGCTATATACTGGTAATGATACGCCTGTGAATTACGGAATCCGAAATGCGGTACTGGATCTGACACAGTTTGAGGATTACAAGGAGGTGCTGGAGCGGTTCCCTGCCGCGGCCAATACCCAGTTTACTTATGACGGTGCGGTGTATGCCCTGCCGGAGACCATTACTTATCCGGTAATGTTTTACCGGAAGGACATCTTAAAGGAGATCGGCATGGAGGTGCCGCAGACCTGGGACGACGTAAAGGTAGCCATGACCGTGCTGGCTAAGAATCAGATGGAGTTCGGCATGCTGGCCAACGAGCAGATTTTCGCATCCTTGCTGTATCAGAACGGCGGACAGTACTATAACGAGGACGGCAGCGCTTCCGCGCTGGATTCCGATATTGCGGTGAGCACCTTCAAGGATTTCTGCGAGTACTATACGGACTATAAGCTGGATAAGGAAACCAGCGTAGAAGAGCGGTTCAGAACGGGTGAGTGTCCCATCATCATATCGGACTATACAACCTACAACAACTTTGCCGTGTCCGCCCCGGATATTGCGGGATTATGGAGCTTCACCCAGATTCCCGGCACGGTGCAGGAGGACGGCAGCGTGGATCATTCCGTGGCAAGCACGGGGCTTGCCAGCATGATTATGGCGGATACGGAGTATCCGGACGCAAGCTGGGAGTTCATTAAATGGTGGACCAGTGCCGATACCCAGACTCAGTACGGACGGGAGATGGAGTCCCTGATGGGTTCTGCGGCCAGGGTTCCCACTGCCAACTATGAGGCATTTTTAAATATGCCCTGGCCGGTGGATGATTTCGAGGCCCTGAAGGAGGCCATGGAGAGTGCTCGGGGCATTCCTCAGGTGCCCGGCGGATATTACTCCTGGAGAAATGTTTACAATGCGTTTTACGAGGTAGTCACCAATACCGACACGGCCCTTCCCAGAGAGGAACTGATGGATAAAGTCATCTACATCAATGCGGAGATCGACTATAAGCGGGAAGAGCTGGAACTGGATAAGAAGAAATAACAGAAAGGGGCATATAAATGGCAGAGCAAATGCAAGCGGCCGCCGGCACGGCGGGCGTATCCCAGGAGACATTGGATCTGATTAAAAAGCAGCGGACACTGGGGTATCAGATTAAAAAGAGTAAATCGTCCTATTTTATGCTGGCTCCGTACTTTATCATGTTTTTCTTCTTCACCGTACTTCCGGTGGTGATGAGTGTGGCGTTCAGCTTTACCTACTACAACATGCTGGAAATGCCGGAGTTTGTAGGCTGGAAGAATTATATCAAGCTGTTTTTGGAAGACGATATTTTCATGGTCTCCTTAAAGAATACTCTGATTCTGGCTGTAGTAACCGGACCTGTCAGCTATTTCCTGTGCCTGCTGTTCGCCTGGATCATCAATGAGTTTAAAGGATGGCTTCGAGCCTTCCTGACTCTGATCTTCTACGCGCCCAGTATCTGCGGTAACGCATATGTGGTATGGAATCTGATCCTCTCCGGCGACAGATACGGATACTTAAACGGTATTCTCATGAAGCTGGGAATCCTGGATGAAGCGGTAATCTGGATGAAGACGGAAAAATACGTACTGCCCATGCTGATTGTAGTACAGCTGTGGCTGAGCCTTGGTACCGGCTTCCTGTCCTTTATCGCAGGACTTCAGACTGTAGATAAGAGCCTGTATGAGGCAGCGGCCTTAGACGGTGTCAAAAACCGCTGGCAGGAGCTCTGGCATGTGACGCTGCCGGCCATGAAGCCTCAGCTGATGTTCGGCGCCGTTATGCAGATTACGCAGTCCTTTGCCATTGCCGATGTATCGATCCAGCTGGCGGGTAACCCTTCCGTGAATTATGCGGGCGCAACAGTAGTCACCCACCTTCTGGACTATGGTACCGTACGATTTGAGATGGGATATGCCTCGGCCATAGCCACCGTACTGTTTTTACTGATGGTGGGCAGCAATAAGCTGGTACAGAGACTCTTAAGGAGGGTGGGCGAATAATGAAAAATAAGAGAAAAAGATTTTTCAAGCCAAAGGAAAAACGTCTGAATCGTTCCATGGCAGGAAACACCCTGTTGTTTGTACTGATGTTTATCTGCGGCCTGGCCATGATCCTTCCTCTGGTAATGGTGATTAACAACTGCTTAAAGCCTTTGGATGAGCTGTATCAGTTCCCGCCCAAGATATTTGTAAGGAACCCTACCTTAGAGAATTTCTCGGATCTGTTTACCTTAATGAGTGATTCCTGGGTACCCTTTTCAAGGTACATACTAAATACCGTTATTATTACCGGAGGCGGTATGGTGGGCCATGTGATCGTTGCTTCTCTGGCGGCTTATCCGCTGGCAAAGCACAGATTTCCCGGGAAAAACATCCTGTTCAGCATGGTAGTGCTTTCCATGATGTTTTCCTGGACGGTGACACAGACACCCCAGTATATGATTATATCCTGGCTGCACATCAACAATACCTACCTTGCCCTGATCCTGCCGGCCTGCTCCTTCGGCATGGGGCTTTACCTGATGAAGCAGTTCATGGAGCAGCTGCCTGATTCCCTGATGGAATCGGCAAGGCTGGACGGAGCCAGTGAGTGGAAGATATTCTGGAATATCGTTATGCCTAACGTTAAGCCCGCCTGGCTGACCCTGGCGATCTTCCAGTTTCAGCAGATGTGGGGAAACACCGGAAGCACCTTCCTGCGTGACGAAGAGTTAAAACCCTTACAGTACGCCTTACAGCAGGTATCCGCAGGCGGCATGGCAAGAGCCG
>CAZAMX010000163.1:0-5767 GCA_964486095.1 uncultured Acetatifactor sp.
TACGGCATCAATAAAAGACTTTTGCCGAGGAAGCTTTTCGGTATTTATGAGCATAAGGTCTCAAATCGAAAGATTCCTCTGGTCCGTGGATTCGACGACGTTTTTCTGGCCCCTCACAGCCGCCACACGGAGACGCCGGCGGAGGCTGTTCATGCCTGCAGCGAACTGACGGTGCTGGCGGAATCCCCGACTGCGGGGGTATTTCTGGCCATTGCGGAGGGTGGAAAGAAGATATTTGTCACGGGGCATCCGGAATATGACAGGTATACGTTGAACAATGAGTATCACAGGGATCTTGACAAGGGTCTGCCCATTCAAATTCCCTATAATTATTATCCCGGAGATGATCCGCAGGAGCGTCCTCTGCTTCAGTGGCGTTCTCACAGCAATAATCTTTACAGCAACTGGCTTAATTATTACGTTTATCAGATCACGCCTTACGAATTATAGAAATCCATATGCGGATCTCATAAAAGCTATGTTGATTTGCGGCAGGAAGGAGAGGGATACCCATGAAAAACTTATTCTCCAGAAACAACAGACCTACGCAGGAAAGCGGACCAGGCAAGGATACGGAGGTTATTTTCTCCACGGTGGAACAGGTGAAATCCGCCAGCACAGAGATTGTGGACGGTGTTACCATAGTCCGGGATCTTGCCGACGAGAACAAGCACAGCGCCAATACGGTGGTGGGAAACATGGAAGAGCTGACGGAGCAGAATGCGGTTCTTTCCGGAAAAACGGAATCCTCCATACATATGACCGGGGACATTCAAAAACAGGTGGAAAATATAGCGGCCATGATTTCGCAGATGGTTCTGCTGGTGAACGAGACAAACGAGCACGCAGGAACCAGCTCGAAAGAGCTGGCGGAGGTTGTGCAGTCCACTCATATCATGGCGGAGCTGTCCGGTGATGTAGGCCGTATCGTGGAAGAATTTTCGGAAGAGTTCATCAGGGTAAAAGAGGAAACGGTTTCCATTGAGGATATTACCTCTCAAACGAACCTGCTTTCTTTAAATGCTTCTATTGAGGCGGCCAGGGCCGGCGCGGCGGGCCGGGGATTCGCAGTGGTGGCGGATGAGATCCGTAAGCTCAGCGATGAGACTCAGAATTCCTCTACCCGGATTATGAATGCTTTAAACCGCCTGGAGGCGACCTCGGCCAGAATGACGGAGGCTATTGAAAAGGTGATTGGGATCATTCAGGTGAACCTGGAGAAGATTACGGAAGTGGATACCAGTGTGGTTAGTATTTCCGAGGATTCCCAAAAGCTGGGCAGCAGTATTTCCATTATTGATCATGCCGTTAAAGAGGTGGAGCAGTCCAATCAGAGCATGGTGGAAAATATGCAGCAGATGTCCGAGGCTATGTCGGTGATGAGTAATTATGTGGAAAATGCTTCCGACAATGCCAAGAGCATGTTAAAAAAATACGAGCAGACCACGGTTAATGTAGGGAAGATAGAAGCATCTGTGGGAAATCTGGTGGTACGGCTGGGAGAGAGTGGGTTTATGGGCATCCAGGATGCCAAGCCGGGCCATAAGGTATCCATTCTTTCATTGGACAGGGACGGAACGCCCAGCGAAGAATATTACGGTCAGGTGGTACGGCAGCAGGGGGCGGAGGCGGTAATAGACATCAGCCCGAAAACCATTTCCCGGGGCCCGGATGGTTTGGGGCGTTTTCAGCTGCAGATGATTTTGGGAAATGTTTTGTATCTTTGGCATGATGTGACCGTTGCGGAATACAGAGAGGGCGGTGCCGCCTGCTATCGGGTGGTGACCCACGCAAACCCTAAGGTGATGCAGCGTAAGAAAAATCCCAGGCTGGACATACATTGTCCCTGCCAGGTCGTGATCGACGGCAGGGCGGGAACTTATCAGGGAAAAATGCTGGACATCAGCGCCAACGGGATGGCATTTACCGCCACGGACCCGGTTTTTGAAACCACGGAAAAGAAAATGATAACCGTCACCATTCCGGAGCTGCCCATCCCCAAGGCCCGCACGGTAAAAGCCTGCATCATGCGCTGCAAAAAGGGCAGCGGCGAGTATATTTTAGGCTGCCGTCTGGCGGAAAACAATCTGGCGATCCAGCAGTATATTGAGACTCAATAGGAAAATATGCGGAAAATATGAATATTTTTCCATCTTGTCCATATAATGTAAGCAGATAGATTATAGGTACTTGCGAAAGGAGACAACATATGGCAAGAGGGCAGCGCAAAACGCTGGAAGAAAAGATTACGGCGAAGGAAGAGCTGATTGACGCTCTGATGACCCGTGTGGAATCAGAGAAAAGAGAGTTGGAGGAACTGTATCAGGAAAAAAGGCTCAAGGAGCTGGAGGCGGTCAGCGAGCTGATTGAAGACTCCGGGCTGCAGCCGGAAGAAGTGGCCGCGGTTTTACAGCAGTATCTGGACAGCAGGGAAGAAGCGGTTTCATAAGGGCGCAAGTGTGCACGCCGAGCGCAAGTGCGCACGCCGAGCGCACTTAAAAAACAGACGATATATATCGCCTGTTTTTTTGTGTAATCATAAATTTAAATGTCATATGTTATTTCAGGTTTTTGACAGCGGTGGAAAGCATCAGCTTAATCCGGTTTAACTGGTTTACCTCGCTGGCACCGGGGTCATAGTCAATGGCCACGATATTTGAGGCAGGGTATGCCTTTCGCAGTGCTTTGATAACACCCTTGCCCACCACATGAATGGGCAGGCCGCCGAAAGGCTGGGTGCATACTATATTAGGCACGTCGTCGTGGATCAGCTCCACCATCTCACCGGTCAGGAACCATCCTTCTCCGGTCTGGTTGCCGATGGAGACGATGGGCTCCGCAAAACCGGCAATTTCCCGGATGGGAGTAGGCGGCGTAAAGTGCCTGCTTTTCCGGAATTCCTTTGCCGCCGTGCCCCGCAGCAGGTGTGCGATGGCCCAGATTCCCAGCTTGGCGTTACGGGCTGTCTTTTTACTGGTGCCCAGGTTCTCGGCCTTGTATACCTGGTTGTAGAAGCAATAGAGCATGAAGTCAATCAGGTCAGGTACTACGGCCTCGGCGCCTTCGCTTTCCAGCAGCTCTACCAGATGGTTATTTCCCGCCGGAGAGAATTTTACCAGAATCTCGCCTACGATGCCCACTCTGGGCTTTTTTACGTCCAGCAGGGGAACGGAATCGAAATCCCGTATGATGTCCCGGCAGAGGCGTTTAAAATGAAGAAAGCCGGGATGTTTTGCGGATACAAATTCTCTGGCGGTCTGCAGCCATTTTTGATGCAGGGCCTCCACACTGCCCGGAGTTGCCTCATAAGGGCGCATCCGGTAGATGCAGCGCATGAAAATGTCTCCGATCTGGGCCGCCATGGCGGCCCGCAGCATCATATCCGCATTTAAATGAAAGCCGGGATTGCTTTCAATACCCGCCAAATTCAGGGAAATCACAGGAATCTGTGACATATCCGCCTTGTTTAATGCCCGGCGGATAAAGCCCACATAATTAGTGGCCCGGCAGCCGCCGCCGGTCTGGGTCATGATGATGGCTGTTTTGTTCAGATCATATTTCCCTGAAAGCAGAGCTTCCATGATCTGTCCCACCACCAGCAGGGAAGGATAACAAGCGTCATTATTTACGTATTTCAGGCCCATGTCCACGGAATGCTTGTTGTCATTGTCCAGTACCACGAAGTGGTAGCCGCAGGCATTGAAGGCCGGCTCCAAAAGCTCGAAGTGAATAGGGGACATTTGGGGACAGATGATGGTATAGCTGCCCCGCATTTCCTCGGTAAAGGGCACTTTTGTGATGGCAGCAGAGCGCAGTGTGCGCTGCCGGTTCATTTTTTCACGCACTCTAATGGCGGAGAGCAGGGAACGGACGCGGATTCTGGCGGCTCCCAGGTTATTTACCTCGTCGATTTTTAAGCAGGTGTAAATCTTATCCGAGCCGGAGAGAATATCGTTCACCTGATATGTTGTCACCGCATCCAGACCGCAGCCAAAGGAGTTAAGCTGGATCAGGTCCAGATTATCCTTCTGCTTTACATAGCTTGCGGCAGCGTAAAGCCGGGAATGATACATCCATTGGTCCGAGACAATGAGGGGTCTTTCCGGAGCGCCCAGATGGGAGACGGAATCCTCTGTCAGCACTGCCATGTCAAAAGAGGTAATCAGCTCGGGAATTCCGTGGTTGATTTCCGGGTCGATATGGTAGGGCCTGCCCGCCAGCACGATGCCGCGCTTTCCTGTATCTTCCAGGTATTTCAGGGTTTCTTCCCCCTTTTTTTGTATATCCCTGCGGACGGCATCCAGCTCATCCCATGCGGCCTTTGCCGCGGCTCTGACTTCCCGGTCGTCAAGCTCGGAAAATTCTTTTACGAGAGCCTGAGTCACGGTGTCTATATCCCGGAAGGACATAAAAGGATTGCGGAAACAAAAACCCCCGCCGGAGATTTCTTCCACGTTGTTTTTAATGTTTTCGGAGTAAGAGGTGACAATGGGGCAGTTGTAATGGTTGTTCGCCTCCGGTACCTCATTCCGCTCATAAAACAGAGCCGGATAAAAAATGAAATCCACTCCCTGCCTGATCAGCCAGGTTACATGGCCGTGGGCCAGCTTTGCGGGGTAGCACTCCGATTCGCTGGGAATGGACTCAATACCCAGCTCATAGATCTTCCGGTTGGAGCTGGGAGAAAGTACCACCCGGTATCCCAGCTTGGTGAAAAATACATGCCAGAAGGGATAGTTTTCATACATGTTCAGGACTCTGGGAATGCCTACCGAGCCTCTGGGGGCCTTGTCTGGCTCCAGGGAAGGGTAAGAGAAGAGTCTTTGCAGCTTATACTCAAACAGATTCGGCACGTGATTGGCGTTCTTTTTGCCGCCGATGCCGCGCTCGCAGCGGTTGCCGGAGATAAACTGGCGTCCGCCGGAAAATTTGTTGATGGTGAGGCGGCAGCTGTTGGTACAGCCCTTGCACCTTGCCATGCTGGTCTCATATTGAAGGGCGCAGAGCTTTTCGTAGGAAAGCATGGTACTCCGTGAGCCTTCCTCATAATGCTCCCTGGCGATCAAGGCGGCGCCGAAAGCACCCATGATGCCTGCAATGTCGGGGCGGATGGCCTCACAGTCCGCAACCTTTTCAAAGCTGCGCAGAACGGCGTCATTATAAAAGGTGCCGCCCTGAACCACGATATTCCGGCCAAGCTCCGAGGCATCGGAAACCTTAATCACCTTAAACAGGGCGTTTTTGATGACGGAATAGGCCAGACCTGCGGAAATATCCGCTACGCTGGCGCCTTCCTTTTGGGCCTGTTTCACCTTGGAGTTCATAAATACGGTGCAGCGGGTGCCCAGATCAATGGGATGCTCCGCAAAGAGAGCGGCCTGGGCAAAGTCCTGAACGCTGTAGTTTAAGGATTTTGCGAAGGTCTCGATAAAGGATCCGCAGCCGGAGTAGCAGGCCTCATTGAGCTGCACGATTTCCACGGTTTGATTTTTGATTTTGATACATTTCATGTCCTGACCGCCAATATCCAGAATACAGTCAACATCAGGATTAAAGAAAGCGGCAGCGTAGTAATGGGCCACGGTCTCTACCTCGCCGTCGTCTAAGAGGAAAGCAGCCTTCATCAGTGCTTCGCCGTAGCCGGTGGAGCAGGCGCGGACAATCTGCACGTCCTCCGGCAGCTGCCCGTATATTTCTTTCAGGGAGCGGCTGGCGGTGTTTAAAGGACTGCCGTCATTGCTGCTGTAAAAGGAGTAGAGCAGGGAGC
>CAZAMX010000164.1:0-5754 GCA_964486095.1 uncultured Acetatifactor sp.
AGGGTATATTGGCAAAAATGAAAGGAGGCTATACAAATGTATGACATGATTATTATCGGTGCAGGGCCGGCGGGTATCAGCGCGGCTGTTTATGGGAAAAGCAGAGGGAAAAGTGTCTTGGTGCTGGAAAAGAAGCAGGTGGGCGGTTTGATCGGAACGGTATCTACCGTTACGCACTATACAGCCATTGTGCAGGAGGAATCCGGCAGTACCTTTGCCGATCGAATGAAAGAGCAGGCGCTTGGAGCAGGTGTGGAGATTCGCTATGAAAATGTGAGAGAGACAAAGCTTGCCGGCGAAATAAAGAAAGTCGTTACGGATAAAAGCAGCTATGAGTCCAAAACAATCATTTTGGCAAATGGCGGTTCAGCCCGTATGCTGGGCATTCCCGGGGAAAATCTGAAGGGCGTGAGATTAAATGCGCCAAAGGACGGTTTGAATTATAAGGGGAAGACGGTTTATGTAATCGGCGGGGCAGACGGAGCAGTAAAGGAAGCTCTTTATCTGGCCGGAATAGCGGATAAGGTGATCATTGTATGCGTGGAGGATGAGCTTGCATGTATACAGGAGTTCAAAGATAAAGCCGTCGCCTGTAAAAATATCGAAATCATGCCGCATTCAAGCCTTACGGCGGTTTATGGCGACGAAGCGGTGGAAGAGCTTGAATTTACAGATAATCAGACAGGAAAGAAGCAGATTGTAAAAGACGCGGAATGCGGAGTGTTTGTATATGCAGGGGTTATTCCTAATACGCAGATGTACACGGAATTAAAGCTGGAGGGCGGCTATATTCCGGTTGATGATTCCATGCAGACGGAAATTCCGGGAGTATTTGCGGCAGGAGATATACGTGTGAAAAAGGTAAGGCAGGTGGCCACTGCCGTTGCCGACGGCGCAATCGCAGGCATTCAGGCAGCAGCAATGTGTTGAGTGAAAGGAGGGCAGCATGAGCAAAAAAAGCTTTTACTTAAAATCAGAAATATTAACGATTACACCGTCGAACGAGGAAGACCTTTGGGAGTCTGACTGGATCATTGCTTTCAGGAAGGGAGAGAAGGAACAAATCGGAACGGCGTCCTTTGCCGGAGAGAAGCTCCTTGGAGCCATTCCGCTGAAGGTAGAACTTGCGCAGAAATACAGAAACAGAGGGCTGGGTACGGAAGTAATCAAAATGATGGTAAACTGGGCATTTTTGCACAAGAATATCTACGAGGTCGTATCCCGGGTGGAGCATGAAAATGACAAGGGAGTAAACGCGCTTCAAAAAGCAGGATTTGTATTTCGCGGCAAGGAGGGTAATGTGGAAACCTATTCCATTGTTAAGGAGAAAACCGCATGGACAGGCATTTATGTTGCCGTAGGGATCATAATGGGGTTGATCCTGGGGCTGGTGTTCAACAATGCGTGGCTGGGCTTTGCCATCGGGTTTATTTCCTGCCTGTGTATGGGCAAGATTTTGGATTATAATGCCCTGAAGTACCGGGAAAGCGTCACGGGAAAAAGCGGACAGTATGGGAAACGTTCCAAAAAGTAGAGTATGCCCAGCGAAGGACAATACGTGATATTTATGTGCGGATAACAGAAAAGCGAGGGTGAAAAACCGTCTTTCATATTGTTACAACTGCTATGATGTTGATGGGGGAATAATAAGATGGAACAAAGAAAGCTGGTAACTCCAGAGGATATTAAAAATGCTTTGAGGGAAGTTGGTGTCCAAAAAGGGCAGGCGATTATGGTGCATACATCGCTGAGCAGCCTGGGCTATGTGTGTGGCGGCGCGCAGTCGATTATTGAAGCATTGATGGAAGGTGTTGGTGAAGAAGGCACGATTATGATGCCAACACAGTCATGGAAAAATCTTGATCCGGCGGCGGGTGTCTACTGGCAGGAACCGGAGGAATGGTGGCCGGTCATACGTAAATACATACCTGCTTATGACAAACGAATTACACCGACAAATACAATGGGCGCGGTATCGGAAATGTTTCGGCAGTGGTCAGGGACACTTAGAAGCGATCACCCTGCGAGGTCAGTAGCGGCATGGGGACGTTATGCACAGTATTTGACAGAAAACCATGACCTGTCTGATATTTTCGGAGACAGCTCACCTATTGGCAGGCTGTATGAGCTTGACGGAAATGTTTTGCTGATCGGTGTCGGATATGACAAGAACACTTCCCTTCATTTGGCGGACGTAAGGGCTGAATATCCAAGCAAGCATACGGTTATGGAAAGCAGCGCCATAAAGGTTGACGGACAAAGGAAATGGCAGACCTATGAAACATTGGCTGTAGACGGAGAGGACTTTCCGGCAATCGGAGAGGCATTTGAGCAGACAGGCCAGGTGCGCCATGTATCTTTAGGCAATGGGATTCTTTCCATGATGAGCCAAAGGATGCTGGTAGATTTTGCTGTAAAATGGATAGAAGAAAATCGGGGATAGCGTGGACAGAGGCGAACAGGGAGACATATCCCCAGCTAATAGAAGAATTTCGTTTTTACACTCCCCATATTACGAAATTTTTTGACGATTACAGGGAGCTGATAAAGGAATATCCGCCCGTACCGATTTTCAAGATTCCGGTTGCGGAGATCCAGCCGTCTCAATTTTTTATAGATGAAGACAAAATCGCGGCAATTCGTAGTTTTATACACTGTTCACAGGATATTATTATTCAGGTAATGAGGCATAACGGAAGGTATATCTCACTGGATGGTCATACACGCCTGTATTATGCGGTGCTAGAGGGCTGGGACATTGTCCGTGCGGTGGAAGCCGAGGTCAGTGAAGACATTCTGGACTTTGTCAAAGAAGCGCAAAGGCGTAAGATTTATGCGCCAAAGGACATGGAACTGGTAGGTCACAGTGAATACGAGGAAAAATGGAATCGCTTTTGTGATGCTTATTTTGGGAAATAGATTCATGTCCAGTACGGCTTCTGGTCCTTGTGGCGGAATTCCTTCATCCGTTCCTGATAGCTGCCCAGCAATGATTCATAGTGCGCCTTTTGTTTGTCCTTTAAGGCGCCTGCCTGCAAAAGCTCCCGGAGCGTTGTTTCATACTGCTTCAGGTAATCCTGTGCGGCATCCTTATAGTTGTTAGCCATATTATTGTCGATTCGTTCCAGCAGCGCTTCCAGATCTTTGTTTTTCTTCAGCAGCATTCTTTGTTCCTCCAGACTATGTGCGGCATAAAGCTGACCTTTGCTTCTTTTAAGCATAACCCATTTGCGGTCATCCGTCAAATGGGTTATGGATTTGCCAGGCATTTGTTTAAAAACCTGATGCAGAATAAAGGACGCTATGATACAATGAACGTTAGTTAGTAAGAAGAATAAGCTTCAGCTTAGAATTTTGACGGCTGCAGCAAAGAACAGAAACGATAATGGAGGATTACAGCATGGCGCAAAAAGCAAAAATAACCGTACACCCCTTATTTCCTGTGGGGGAGATTTCCCCCAGGCTTTTCAGTACCTTTCTGGAGCCCATCGGTACGATGGTAAACGGAACCATGTACAATCCCAAGCATCCCACGGCAGATGAGCAGGGCTTCCGTCAGGATTTTATTCAGGCCTTAAAGGAAGCGGGCGTCAGGGCGGTCCGTCTGCCCGGAGGAAATTTTGTGTCCTGCTGGGACTGGAAGGATTCCATCGGTCCGAAGGAAAACCGCAAAACGCACCTGGATATGGCATGGCATCAGTATATAACCAATGAGGTGGGGCATGACGAATATCTGCAGTGGGCGGAGAAAACAGGCGCCGAGCCCATGTATACTGTTAATCTGGGTACGGGCAGCATCCGGGATGCCATTGATATTGTAGAGTATACCAATCATGAGGGCGGCAGCTGGTGGTCTGACCTTCGCCGCAGGTACGGCCATGAAAAGCCTTACGGAGTGAAAACCTGGTATTTGGGTAATGAAATGGACGGTCCCTGGCAGCTGGGTGCATGGGATAAGGACCCGAAGGGCTACGGTATTACCTGCAACGAAGCCTCCAAAGCCATGAAATGGGTAGACGAGACCATCGAGACGGTGGTCTGCGCTTCCTCCGCGCCCTTTATGGCCCATTATCCTCAGTGGGAGGAAGATGTGCTTACCCAGTGCTATGAGACGGTGGATTATATTTCCCTGCATCACTATCATATAGCCCCTCCCGGCGATTTTAAGGCATTGCTTGGCGGGTCCGTTTTCTATGAGGACTTTATTAAAACGGAGATTGCCATGTGTGACTTGGTACAGGCGAAAATGAGGTCTCCTAAGCAGATCATGATTTCCTTTGACGAGTACGGAACCATGGCGCTCCCCTGTGACAAGCTTCACCCGGGCTACGGCCCTCACAATATGGCTGCCGCACACTACCGCTTTGATCCTGCAAGGAAATATGTGCGGCATGATCCTGACAACATGGAAGAGCGTGTAGTCCCCGGCGGGGATATGCTCCAAGCCCTGACTCTGGCTTCCACGCAGCTTGCCTTTTTACATCATGCGGACCGTGTAAAAATCGGCTGTATGACTGGGGGCCTGGGTGCTCTTTGTGCTTCCAATCATGACCATGTATGGAAATCCGCTTCTCATTATGTTCTTACCCAGCTGATGCAGTACGCTAAGGGCGTTTCCCTGCGGACTGCCATTGAGAGCGAAACCTTTGATATTCCCGGCTATGCCATTAATGACACCTCGGAATATGCCGACAGAGAGGGTATTAACTGGGTAGATGCCGCATGTGCATGGGATTCGGAAAACGGCACGCTGAACCTTTTTGTTATCAACAAGAATCCTGACACGGATTATTCACTGGATATTGATGTTTCTGCCCTTGCAGATTATAAATTTGTTAAGCATTTAGAGCTGTACAGCGAGGATTTTGAAGCCAGGAACAGCTTTGAAACACCGGACGTTATCTGTCCTAAAGAAAATAAAAAGGCTTCCTGCCGGGACGGTATATTGAATGCCTCTCTAAAGTCTCTTTCCTGGAATCTTTTTTGCTTTCAACAGGCGGGAAAGGATGGCAATGACTGATGATGTGCATAATGGCTGTTGCAAAGCAGCAGTTTAT
This sequence comes from uncultured Acetatifactor sp., assembly GCA_964486095.1. GTDB lineage: Bacteria > Bacillota > Clostridia > Lachnospirales > Lachnospiraceae > Acetatifactor. The sequence continues at coordinate 5,058 of CAZAMX010000164.1, forward strand.
GCAGGCTTATTTTAGAAAGCAGCTGGGAGGTGGTTTTCATGCCGGGTATTCTGATCGTAGAGGATGATGAGGCCATTGCGGATTTGATCTGTATGAATCTGAAATCGGAGGGTTATCAATGTACCAGCGCCGGCGACGGCATGGAGGGTATGCGCGCCCTGGAGCAGGGAAGCTATGACCTGGTATTGCTGGACATCATGCTGCCAAAGTTGGACGGCTATACCCTGCTGGAGCAGATCAGGCCCATGGGTACACCGGTAATTTTTATCACGGCAAAGGGCGCCGTGGAGGATCGGATCAGGGGTTTAAAGGCCGGAGCGGATGATTACCTTGTAAAGCCCTTTCAGATCGGGGAACTGCTGGCAAGGGTGGAGGCAGTGCTGCGGAGAAGACAGCCCGGCGGGGAAATACTTCGGCTGGGAGATGTGGTGGTCCGCACGGATTCCAGGCAAGTGGAGAAGGGGAGCTGTCCGGTCATACTTACGGCAAAGGAGTTTGATCTTCTGGTAGAGCTTCTGCAGAATAAAAATGTGGCTTTATACCGGGAAAGACTTTATGAGAAGGTGTGGAACGAGCCTTTTCTCGGAGAGACGCGGACTCTTGATTCCCATATCCAGAGACTGCGGAAAAAGCTGGGCTGGGAAGAGCGGATTAAGACCATATTCCGGGTAGGCTACAGGCTGGAGGGATAAACGGT
>CAZAMX010000165.1:0-5748 GCA_964486095.1 uncultured Acetatifactor sp.
GTTCTGTGCTGTGCGCTGCTTCTGGGCGGCACCGGAGTATCCGTTTATGCAGGGAGTGCGGAGACGAAATCTGCCGGGGAGAAAAACAAACCGGAAGCCGCGGAGGAAAAAACGACAGAAACCGCTGATGCGAAAAAGACAGAAGCCGCCCAGGGGAAAGAGGCCGCAGAGACTTCTCGGACAAAAGCGGACCAGGAAGCCGAACTGGTAAAGGACGAGACGGTTTATGTGCTGGCCGGAACGGACGGAAGTGTGGAGAAGATTATCGTCAGTGACTGGATTCAAAACGGGGCGGGAATTGACACCGTCTCCGACCGGTCGGAGCTTGCGCAGGTTGAAAATATTAACGGCGGCGGGAGTTACACCATGAACGGAGATAATATGCGTGTGTGGGATGCCCGGGGAAATGATGTCTATTATCAGGGGACAATTGAAAAGGAGCTGCCGGTTGATTTAAAAGTTTCTTATAAGCTGGACGGAAAAAGTATTTCTCCCGCAGAGCTGGCAGGAAAGAGCGGCAGGGTAACGATCCGTTTCGATTACCGGAATAAGCAGTCGGATCAGGTTGAGATTGACGGGAAGAAGGAAAAGATCTATGTCCCTTTTACAATGCTGACCGGGATGCTGCTGGATAACGATATTTTTACAAATGTGGAGGTATCCAATGGTAAGCTGATCAATGACGGGGAGCGTACTTTTGCTGTCGGTATTGCCTTCCCCGGACTGCAGGAAAACTTAAAGGCGGATAAAGAAAAGCTGGAAATTCCTGACTACGTTGAGATCACGGCAGATGTTAAAAATTTTGCCATGTCCAACACGGTAACGATTGCTACCAATGAGATTTTCAGCCGTCTGGAAACGGACAAATTTGATTCTTTGGATGAGCTGAAGGGTTCGCTGGATGAGCTTACGGATGCCATGAATCAGCTTATGGACGGTTCTTCTCAGCTTTATGACGGGTTGTGTACCCTGTTGGAAAAGTCGGGAGAACTGATAAAGGGTATCGACCAGCTGGCGGAGGGCGCCGAAAAGCTGAAAAAAGGCGCCGCGGATCTGGATCAGGGCGCGGGAGAGCTTGCGGGAGGTGCTCAGGCTTTGGCTGACGGACTGGGACAGCTGACAGCAAACAGCGGGGCGCTGAATGCAGGAGCCGGACAGGTGTTTACTTCTCTTTTAAATATGGCAAACACGCAGCTTGCGGCAGCGGGCTTAAGTGTTCCGGCACTGACCATCGAAAATTACGAGGAAGTTCTGAACGGAGTAATTGCTTCCCTGGACACTGCCAATGTGGGAAGTCAGGCTCAGGCGGTGGCTCAGCAAAAGGTAACGGACGCGGTTTATGCACAGAAGGATACTGTTGCGGCAGGGGTTACGGCCGCAGTGAGAGAACAGGTGGCGGCACAGGTTACGGCAATGGTCTATGAAAATGTGGAGGTGCAGGTTCTGGAGAGCTTGGGAATGACAAAGGAAGCCTATGAAGCAGGCCTTGCGGCAGGGGCCGTCACGCCGGAGCAGCAGGCTCAGATTGAAGCCGCGATCGACATGCAGATGCAGTCCGAAGGAGTAACGGCAATGATTGACGCGAATACGGAGCAGCAGATGCAGACTCAGGAGATGCAGGATATGATTGCCGCTAAAACCGAAGAACAGCTTCGTCTTTTGATCGACCAGAATATGAGTTCTCCGGAGGTACAGGGTCAGATCAACGGAGCTATCGAACAGGCTAAGTCGGGGGCCGCATCTATTTCCGCATTGAAGGGACAGTTGGACAGCTATAAAGCATTTTACAATGGCCTGAATCAGTATACTGCCGGGGTGGCTTCGGCCAAGGGAGGCGCAGACGCCCTGAATGCGGGTGCAGGACAGCTGAAGGCAGGGACGGCAGAGCTTTCCGGAGGCGTCAACCAGCTATATGACGGCATTGTCACATTAAAGAACGGTGCGCCTGCGTTGGTGGACGGAGTGGCAAAACTGCGGGACGGAGCCATGGAGCTTTCCGAGGGGCTGAAGGAGTTTAACGAGCAGGGCATTCAGAAGCTTGTTGACGCCGTGGACGGAGATCTAAACGGTCTGCTCACCCGGATACGGGCTACTGCGGATGTGTCCGGAAATTACAACACATTCTCCGGTCTTTCAGAGGATATGGAGGGGCAGGTGAAATTTATTTACCGTACGGATTCCGTGAAGGCAGAGTAGGGCAGAATTTTTGTTTCCTGCAGGTTAAGAAAAGCTGCCAGCCAATTAACTTTTCCTCCATTGCCGGGGAGCCCAATATGGCTTATACTGTAATTACCGGCCGGAAAAAGGTAATATCCGCGGGGAAGCGGTTATGACCGGAAAGGTAAGGTAAATGTATATGGATCTGAAGATGGGCAGAAGGATCATAGAGCTGCGGAAGGCAAGGGGATTCACACAGGAGTAGCTGGCGGCAGTCCTGGGGGTCTCGGCCCCCGCAGTGAGCAAGTGGGAGACGGACAGCTCTTATCCGGATATTACCCTGCTGTGCCCTCTGGCCCGGGCACTCGGCACGGATGTAGACTCACTGCTGGCGTTTGAGGAAGAATTATCGGAAGAAGCGCTGGGGCGGTATATGGTGGAAATCATAGGGAAAGCGAGGGAGGGGAATATAGCAGGGGCAGAAGAGCAATTGAACCGGCTTCTCCATCTCTATCCCTCCAATGTTTCCCTTAAGTTCAGCGCCGTGGTTATGTTATCCATGTTTGAAATGAGCGCTCCCGCAGGGGCCGGGGATGAGCGGGAGCGCTGGAAGAAGCTGAGAAAAAAGCTTTGTCAGGAAGTACATGACAGCGGAAATCCGGCTTTTTTCTTGTCGTCTGTGTCTATGCTGGTATCTTTGGCGCTGGAGGAAAATGAGTTGGAAAAGGCGGAGGAACTGTTGAAGGAAAACCTGACTGCCACAGGGGATTTTACCCCACTGTGGGTGCAGCTTTACCTCAAAAAGGGAGAACGTGACAAGGCCTTAAGTACCGTACAGAGAGAACTGTACAGCCTGGTGAATAAAGTGCAGACCTGTCTGAACAGTATGCTGGAAGAGGAAATGGACTTAGAGCAGGCAAAAAGAATAGAAGTATGTAATGTGCTGCAGCAGATAGATGAAATTTTCCATGTGGGCGGCGGACTGGGAGCCGGAGAAGCTTGAAGTAAGCATGGAGTTTCGTCAGGTGGTGTTGCAGGCACTGAAAAAAGACGCCTGTTTCGATCCACTGCGAGGAAATGAGCGGTTTCAGGCTCTGGTGAACAGGCTGGCTGAGAGTCTGGAAAACACTTAAGTTCCAAAGGGTATGCGGAAAAATAATTTTTAAACCGCGCATGATCTTCCAAGTGAAACAGTATTGACATTTGCGCGTTAATTTGTCAGTATAAGGTTACTGAAACAATGTAAAACCGGGGCGGAAGGGAAGGAGAACAGGATGTCAGGCGGAATGATCAGTGAAAAATTTGAGATAAGGGAGGTCCGTGCAGACGAGGCGGAGGAAGCGGCAGAGCTGGAACGCATCTGCTTTCCGGCGAATGAAGCATGTGCGGCGGCTCAGATGAAGGCAAGGGCAGCTGTGGCGCCGGAGTTGTTTCTGGTAGCGGCGGATAAAGAGACGGGCAGACTGGCAGGCTCCATAAACGGACTGGCTACGGATGAGACGGCTTTTCGAGACGCTTTCTTCGAGGATGCAGGTCTGCATAGGCCGGAGGGAAAAACGATCATGCTGTTGGGGCTGGTGGTCCTGCCGGAGTACAGGGGGCTTGGACTGGCAAGGGCGCTGATGGAGGAATATCAGCGAAAACAGAAGGCCCGGGGCCGCGTGAGCCTGATTTTGACCTGTGTGGAAGCCAAGGTAAAAATGTATGAGACCATGGGATTTTGCAGCCTTGGCATATCGGCCTCGACCTGGGGAGGGGAGCAGTGGTATGAGATGCGCTGCACTCTAAACTCATAAAAGTAAATTCGATAGAGGAAAGTTTTCTTTTTGTATTTTCATTTTCAGCGGACAGAGTTATAATAGCTATAATAGAATTTACCACGTTTAGGAGGACAGTATCATGAGACTTGTAACACGTTCGGATTTTGACGGCCTTGCCTGCGGCGCGCTGCTTTTAGAGGTAGGAATTATTGACAGCTGGAAATTTGCACATCCCAAGGATCTGCAGGACGGACTGATTGAGATAACTGAGAACGACTGTCTGGCAAACGTGCCTTATGTGGAAGGATGCGGACTTTGGTTTGACCATCATTCCAGCGAGCATGAAAGACTTCAGCTGCAGGGAAAATATAAGGGTGAAAGCAGGATCACACCTTCCTGCGCCCGGATCATTTATGAATATTACGGCGGGAGAGAGCGTTTTCCCCAGTTTGACGATTTGATGGAGGCGGTGGATAAGGTGGACTCCGGCAATCTGACCTTCGACGAGATCATGAAGCCGGAGGGATGGATTTTGGTGGGCTTTTTGATGGATCCCAGAACGGGTCTGGGAAGGTGGAGACAGTTTACCATTTCCAACTATCAGTTGATGGAGAAGCTGATGGAAGCGTGCCGCACCATGACCACGGGGGAAATCCTGGCCCTGCCGGATGTGCAGGAGCGGATTGAGGTGTATCAGGAGCAGACTAAGAAATTTAAGGAAATGGTGAGAAAGTACACCAGGACAGAGGGGAAGGTTATTATTACCGACCTGCGGGGAGTGGATCCCATTTATACGGGCAATCGTTTCATGATCTACAGTATGTATCCGGAGCAGAACATTTCCGCGTGGATTGTCAGCGGGCGGGGAGGTAAGGGCTGTTCGGCGGCTGTAGGCTACAGTATTTTGAACAAGACCTGCAACGTAGACGTTGGCAGCCTGATGTTGAAGTACAACGGCGGCGGACACAAAAAGGTGGGTACCTGTCAATTTACGGATGAGAACATGGAAACGGACCTGCCCAAAATGCTGGCGGAGCTTTGTGAGATGGCAAATCAGGGAAATAAGAATAATCAGGAATGACAGAGGTACTTTTTGCGTCCGACTCAGAAGCTGTTTTGGGGCCGGGCGCATTTTGTTTCGTTTTTGCGCGGCTTGGACCAATGGTCACGACCTGTCAAGCTTCCGCAGACACCTAACAGATTGATATTATGAACGGGGGAAAGGATTATGGCATATTTCAGCGTGTTGGATACGGAGCAGCCGGATACCACGGATATTTCCAGGCCCGGCTTCTTTTGGGATCTTAACCTGAATCAAATTATAGATGCGGTTCAGCAGCAGTCTCCCCAGTATGATGTTTTGAAGCTGTTTTATCGGTATCCGATTACCGAAGCCTGCGCGGAATATCGGAGAGCCGTTTATCAAGACATAAAGCAGCCTGAAATTTATGATTGTTTTAAGACGTTTTCTCAGGATATGCGGGGAGCGGCAGCCGCAGCAGGCTGTAGGGATGCGGTGAAGACAAATTTGCAAAAAAAAGCCTGGCATGTCAGTGCGGTACACAGATATTGTACCGCTGTAAGCGGCCTGCAGGCAGCGCTGTCCGGGAGCAGCTGTAAGTCGGAGGGCCTGCGGAAACTGTCGGAATACCTGGACAATTATACAAGTCAAAAGGACTTTCAAAAATGCAGGGAGGATGCCGGGGCAATACGGCAGGCGCTGGCAGACTTTCATGTGATTCTGGAAATCGAGGACAACAGGATTGTCATTACGCAGGGAAGGCGCAGCGGAGCCTATGCAGGGCTTCTGGGATACAGAGAAGGAGCAGAG
>CAZAMX010000166.1:0-5742 GCA_964486095.1 uncultured Acetatifactor sp.
GACGCCGGAGCCGAAGGAAGTACTGGATGAATATAAAAATTTATTAATTAAGTATAAAAAGCTAATTGGATGGCTGACTTTTGACGATAAAACTATAGGCGGAGAATCGGGCTTTCCTGTGATGCAGACTTCTGATAACGAATATTACTTAAGGCATAATATGGATCAGGAGTATGATAAGAACGGTACGATCTTCCTGGATAAGGATTGTGACATCCTAAAGCCCAGCACAAATTTTATTGTTTACGGGCACCACATGAAGAGCGGCAGGATGTTCGGAAAACTGGATCTGTATGAGGATCAGGAGTATTATGAAGAACATCCCTATATTTATTTTGACACCATTTATGAAAAGGGTACCTATAAAGTGATGTACGTTTTTCGCTCCAGGGTGTATAATGAAAGTGAGATTGTGTTTAAGTATTACCAGTTTATAGATGCGAACAGTGAGCAGGAGTTTGATTCTTATATGGAAGAAATGGCGTCCATGTCTCTTTATGACACGGGAGTGACGGCACAGTACGGAGATCAGCTGCTGACGCTTTCCACCTGTGATTATCAGGAAAAGGACGGCCGGTTCGTAGTAGTGGCAAAGAAGATAAAGGAGTAACGGCAATGGCTGACATTGTAAAAACGCAAAAAGCAGGGAAAAAGAAGAGTTCCAGGAGATTAAAAAGATCGGTTTGCAGGACGCTGGGAGCCTTGTTTTTAGTTTCGGCGCTGGTGGTGGCGGCGATTCCTACGGAAGGGCTGGGAAGAGAGGTACAGGCGTATACATCCTCTGCACAAGATACGTCATATCAATCCAAGCTGACATGGGATGATTTGACAAATAAAGGTATGACTTCGAAGATTCCGCTTGTTCCCGCTGGTTATGAGGATATATATAGTGATGAGGACGGCATATTTTATTTTGCATGGTATAATAATGAGGCTGTTATCTTAGGCTATACAGGGAAGGAATTGGCAGGGGGCGCTCTGACTATTCCCGATACGGTGAATGCTTATGCGCAGATGTCTGCAAATGCGGGGCAGACTACCGGGTATGTTGCTATCAGCAGAAATCGAGAGGTGTTGTACTATATGTCCTCGCCTTATAGCGTCCTGACGGAAACTAAAAGAGTGCAGGCAAAGGACAGTGCCGGTAATCCGATGACGGATAATGGCGTTCCGGTAATGATTGATAAGACCGTGTTTAAGGAATTTCGGCTTCCGGCATTTGACTTTTGCTCCAGAGAAAATTCGGCGTGGAAAGCGGACGAAGTAACGGCGGCATATTTGGCAGATAATTTTTACTATAGGTATGAAATGCCCAAAGATGCTGACGGTAATCCGCAGGAAAATTTTGTTGATGCGACGGATCTATATACTACAGATGCTGATGGTGATATGATTTTGCGGGATGACTATGAAGCAATCATATCCCGTATAGGGGTTTTTCAGGGAAATGATGGTAACTTTTATAAAAAGAGCGGCTCAGAGACCAGCCATCAGTGGATTTGCAATCAACCGGTGAGATACATAGGTAATCAGTATCTGGTTGATAAGGTGGATACTTCAAGTCCTTCTGCGGATGTTCGAGTGGTACAGACAAAAGCTGTTGCTACTGATGCCAGCGGCAACGCGTTTGTAAATGAAGAACCAGCGAATGGTGTATTCAGCGATAAAGGAAATATTACTACTTTAACAGTAGGAAATCGATTGGTAGGGATAGGAAATTACGCCTTCAATAACTGTGGAGGCCTGACATCAATTAAGCTTGGAAATGGTTTGGAAGAAATAGGGCATGACGCTTTTGCCTATTGTGATACTTTGTATCTGGTAGACATTCCGTATAATTGCAATCTAACTCATATTTATGACTGTGCTTTTGCCTATTCAGGACTCAATACTTTTGCTCTGCCCCAGCCAGTACAGTATATCTGTGATTCTGCCTTTGAGGGCTGCACAAAGTTGGTGGAGATCAATCTGGCTAATATAGATTTAGAGCTTACTAAGCAACAAACTTTTTTTAATGAGACAACAGGTCAGCCTGATGCGTCCGAGCCTCGTTTGGCTGAGATTGGTTGTTCTGTGTTCAAAGGCTGTAGTTTCCTGAAAGAGGTTACATTCCCGACAAAGATGAGTAAACCTGTTCATCTGGATAATTTCCAAGGCTGCAATTCTTTGACACGAATTACGATGCTAGGTACTGGTGGTGGCTTTACAGGACACGGAACGGTTGGCACCACACCCAATTATTCTGTAGATGATTTTACGGCAGAGGGTAATGTTTCACCGGATATATATTTTGAATCATATGGTGATTCTCAAACCCATAATTTTACCCGGGAAAACGCGCTTGCTTTTAAGTATCTAGATGATAAGCAGCAATATGAAAAGATTATCAGACAAGATAATCAGATGCTTACTTATCAGGTAGACAATAATAATAATTTAATTTACTTTGGTATGACCGGGCCGGTGCAGAACGGGGTTGAAATTCCCGCACAGATTGGGCCCAAAAGTATCGTTACATTGGGAGATAGAAGCTTTGCAGATACCTGTGATTTAGTCAAACTCATTATTCCGGCAACAGTGAGCAGTATCGGCGCAGAGGCTTTTAAAGGTTGTCATAAACTGGAAGATGTGATTTTTAGCGATGCCAGCACCATCCAGGCGATCGGAGCGGATGCCTTCCGTACTCAGGAAATGTGTGATACGAGTAAACACAGTGATACTCCCTCAAGTACACCCAAGTTGACGTTTACGGGCACTATTGCCACGAACGGCGGTGCGGGAAATATTACGGTACCTTTTGCTTATGCCATGAACATGTATCCGGAAGGCGCTGACAACAGAATCAGTAATGCCAGTCAGGCACCAACTTATATTACTTATTACAGTGGATGGCCTTCTCTGTTGGAGGTAACCTATAACAGGGATACAGGGAAGAGCCAGCTGGAGAATTATCCCAGTATAACGGATCTTCAAAGTAAATATGGTACTGGTTCGTATCCGTTTATGAATGAGGACTATGTTAAGGCAGTGACTACGGCGTTAAAGGTTTATTATGGCAGCGGTACAGGCAGCGGTGATCCCGCGGATGAGACTGTAACCGGCTATGCAGAGGCTCTTTATAACGCAGTGCAGAATATTGTTCTGCCCCGGGGAATTGAAAGCATTAAAGAGGGGTTGTTTGTAGGCAAGGAGAAAGAAGATTCCCGGACGCATCCAGACAAGTTAAAAACTCTTACGGCTTATGGACTGAAGGAAGTGGAGGACGGGGCTTTTCAGGGATTTAAAACTTTAAGCAGTGTAAACCTGGCGGACAGCACCACGCAGATCGGAGCCTATGTGTTTGACGGCTGTGAGAAGCTGTCGGCGGCCACCCTGCCTATGACTCTGGAAAACATAGGAATGCGTCCTTTTAAGGGTTGTACAAATCTGTCAAATGTGGGATTTTCCGGTAACCCCAGATTTACGGTTGCCGATGATATTATCTATGAGACCGATGGGACTCCTGGCGGAGCGAAGGTAGCAGTGGTGGAATGCCTTGAAAGAAGAACCAGATCCGTGACCAAGACGGAGCTCGCGGGGATTCGGAGGCTGTACCGGGAAGCATTTATGGGTACCGGAGTGCTGAATGTGGATTTAAGCTCTTCTTATATAGAGAGCGTACCGGAATTCGCCTTTGCCTATACACCGGAGCTTTCTTCCGTGACCCTGCCCAGTACGGTTACGGACGTAAGGGCAAATGCCTTTAAAAACAGTAATATTGTCGAATTGACCGTTCCGGGGGCAAATACTCAGTTTGATGACCTGGCCATGGGAGACGATATTTATGAAGGTGCTGCGGATGCAGATAAGTTCTGGCAGACGACACACGCCTTTAAGTCAGAGGAAGAGGCTGCTGCAGCGGGTGTTGAAGTCTGGACGGAAGAGGATACCTATGGCAATCCTCATATACAGGGCAGTACTGATGCCACAGATATGGGCAGAATGGTGCTTTACTGTGAAGTGGGCAGTTGGGCAGAGAAATTTGCTGACAGGAAAAATATCGAGACCTCAAATGATTATGACAAAACCTATGTAGTTAATTTCTTTGACGAGGACGGTGTGACAAAACTGGTTGACACTCAGACCGTGCGCAGGAATGAAGCGGCCGCGGCACCGGATATGACAGGTAAGACCAATGCCAGCGGGCAGGTGTTTGTGAAGTGGGTTTCCCAGCCCGCCGCTGATCCGGAATGCATTGTTGCGGATACCAATTTTGTGGCCAATTACGGAAATCCGGAGGTCGAGCTTTGTACGATTACCTTCTGGAAGGATTTTTATCGGAAGGATTCATTTGGTACAGCGCAGGTGGTAAAGGGTACTACTTTGGCACAGTTAAAAGAGTCGGGGCAGATCCCCACCGAAAGGGTGGAAGCATATGCCACATCTACAAACCAGAAGTTTCTGGATTGGGTAGATATGCCGGAGGTGATTAACGAAGACGCTAATCCTTATGCACAGTATGGTTCGCTTTCCTGGACGGTGAACTTTGTGGATAAAGACGAGCCGGATAAGATTATTGCGACGCAGAAGGTGCTTAACGGGGAGAATGCCACGGACTTTATACCTACAAAGGAAGGCTATGATTTTGACGGCTGGCTGGATCCGCTGGAGAATATTACCAAGGATACCACGATCCGCGGACTGTTTTTGAAGAGTTCCCTGACGGTGAGACATAAGGTGACTTTCTACAATTATGACGGTACGGTTTATAGGACCCAGAATGTACCTGACGGAGAGGACGCAACGGAGCCCAGCGGTCCGGCAAGAGAAGGGTATACTTTTACCGGCTGGCAGCCGGCGGCCAACCTGCTCAAGGTTACCAGAGACGTGGATGTGACGGCAACTTATTCCCAGAACAGCGGCAATCAGGGCGGTAATAACAATAATAACGGCAACAATAACAATAATAATAATAACGGCAACAATAATAATAACGGCAATAACAATAATAACAACAACAATAATACTACCAGCGGAAACACCACCAGCGGCAATACTACCAGCGGCAACAGTACAAGGATGTACATTCTGACCGTGCAGAACGGCAGCGGTTCCGGAAGCTATGCGGTAGGCTCACAACCGGTAATCATTGCCAATGATCCATCCTCCGGGTATGAGTTCAGCCATTGGACTGTTTCCCCTGCAAATACACCCATTGCCAGTACCGCCCTTTCAGCGTCGATTATCACCATGCCCGCGTCAAACGTGACGGTGACGGCAAATTATAAGGTAAAGACAGGAAGCAGTTCGGGAACGGGAAGCTCATCCGTCAACAATACCAATCGTCCTAACGGTTCCACGGGAACGGTGACGAACGGCGGTACAACGGTGGTGATTGATAAAAACGGGCTTTCTAATACCGGTGTGGTTTCGGCTGTGGTAAATGGTTCTTCGGATAACTTTACCATTAAGATTTCCGAGAGCGCGGCAGCCACGGAAGCGGTTTTGAGAGCGCTGGTTGCGGAATACGGAAATGATTTAAGCAATATTAAGTACTTCCCCATGGATATTTCCCTTTATGATTCCACGGGGACCACAAAGATCACGGATACCACGGGCCTGCGGATCAGCATAACGCTGCCCCTGCCGGATTCTTTGATCCCGTATGCAGGGAACAACAAGGTGGCGGGTGTAGTAAATGACAGGCTTGATAAGCTTTCGCCCAGATATACTACCATTGACGGCGTGTCCTGTGTGACCTTT
>CAZAMX010000167.1:0-4188 GCA_964486095.1 uncultured Acetatifactor sp.
TTTTTACCCTGTCCGGCTTCTCCAGCCCAAACTTCGGCGCCGCCGCCATCTCCCGGACCACCTTTAGCAGGTATTCCTCCGACAGCTTTAAATTCAGGAAGCCGGGAGCTGCCGCTGCCGCTTCACTGAATACCTCGCTGTCCGTTAATTTTTCCGCCACCTCGCCGGCAATGACAATAGGGGGCTTATGGTACTGCTTTGCTCCCGCCATCGCGCCGTTACACTGATATTCGCACAAATCGGGACGGTTGGAGATCGTGATCCTGCCCAGCGCACCGTCGTAACCGGCCGCCTCAAAGGCCTTTCCCATTTCTTCCGATAACAAGTCCAAAAATTTTTTCATACTGCCCCTCCCTTTTTCTGTTTCCTGCCATTATACAGTAACTTCCCGCTCAATGCAAGACTTAGCTTGCGCCGGCGCAGACCCTTCCCGCTCCCGCACACTGAATGCGCAGCCGCAGTAGTTCTGCCTGTAAAGGCCGTATTCCGCCGAAAGCTCAAGGGATCTTTTGTATCCGTCTTTCTTTTTGAAATCCGAGGGCAGCCAGGAAACTCCATATTCCAAGGCCAGCGCCTGTCCGATTTCATTGATCTTTCCTGCATTTTTTAAGGGGCTGATGGACAGGGTGGTGCAGAAAAAGTCAAACCTGCCTTCCGCCGCCCGCTTTGCCGTTTCTCGCAGTCTCAGCTCATAGCAGCGAAAACACCGCTCACCGCCTTCCGGGCATTTTTCCAGTCCCCGAACCGTTTCCAGAAAACGCTCCGACTCATACGCTCCTTCTGTTATTTCAATGGGATACCCCTTTTTCTCCCGGTTGTAGGCTTCAATCAGCCGCTTCTGCTCCGCCGCCCGCTTGCGGTACTCTTCCATAAAAGAAATATTCGGATTGTAATAAAAAACCGTAATGCAAAAATACCTGCGCAGATACTCCAGAACATAGCTGCTGCAGGGCGCACAGCAGCTGTGCAGAAAAAGAGCAGGTGCCTCTCCTTCCGCCGCCTGACTTTTCACCTTTTCAAGCAGCTTTTCCAATTCTTTCTGATAATTGATATGATTCATATGTAGATTCCTCGTTGATAAAGCGCAGGAGCCTATCGGCTCCCGCACTCTTCATACCTCTTTTCCGCCTTGCGCCAGTTAATCAGGTCAAACCAGCCTTCCACATAGTCTGCCCGTCTGTTCTGATACTGCAGATAATAAGCATGCTCCCATACATCCACCAGGAAGATGGGCGTAAACTCCTGCAAATCCGGCACATCCTGATTGGCTGTCTGCACAATGGAAAGCTTTCCCTTATTGTCAGCCACCAGCCAGGCCCAGCCTGAACCGAACTTTCCCACCGCTGCCTGCTTCATCTGCTCCTTCCACTGCCTGTAAGATGAGAAATCCCGGTCGATGGCTTCCGCCAGCGCGCCTCCCGGCTCCTGTCCCACGGGATTCTTCATGGAGTCAAAATAAAGCTCATGATTGTAAACCCCGCCGCCGTTGTTCCGAATAGCTGTCTGCACCTGGCTCGGCAAAGTTTCTATAGAGCTTAGAAGCTCCTTCAAGCTCATTCTTTGCAGCTCCGGGTAATCGGACAGGGCACTGTTTAGATTATCAACATAGGTCTTATAATGCTTGTCATGATGAAAATGCAGGGTGTCCTCGTCCAGCACCGGCATCAGAGCATCATATTCATAGGGCAGGGGACGTACAACAAAAGGATAGGTTTCGGCATTCATATCAATTCCTCCATTCAAAAATCAGCAATCATTGTTTCAGGAATAGTATATGCCGTTTTAAAACTCTCCAAACCAAAATTTGTAATTTTTCGGCTCTGTCCGGTAATTTATATAACCAGACAATTTTCTGCTCTGCTCACAGCGAGGCAATGTCCACCAAAGTAAGCTTCCCGTCGCCCGCCTTATTCTCCAGACTGCTCACCAATGCTCTGGCCGTGTCCATGGCAGTGATTACATTCACCCCTGTCTCAATGGAGGTACGGCGGATCAGGAAGCCGTCCCTGCTCTTATCCCGGCCCTGGGTAGGCGTGTCGATGACCAGGTCAATCTTATGCCCAAGAATCAGATCCATGACCGTAGGCGACTCCTGTGAAATCTTATTTACCTTTCTGGCCTTCACCCCGGCTTCGTTGAGGGCCGCGGCAGTACTCCTGGTGGCATAAATGGTGTAGCCTAATCTTTCAAAACGTCTGCCGATCTCCACCGCTTCCCCTTTATCCGCATCCTTCACCGTCATAATCAGGTTTTTGTACTTGGGCAGATTGACTCCTGCCCCCAGAAACGCCTTATAAAGCGCTTCATTAAAGGTTTTTGCTATCCCCAGACACTCGCCGGTGGATTTCATCTCCGGCCCTAAGCTGATCTCCGCTCCCCGAATCTTTTCAAAGGAGAATACGGGCATCTTGATGGCGTAGTATTCTGCCTCCGGCTGCAGTCCGGGCTTATAGCCCAGCTCGCCGATGGTCTTCCCCATGATCACCCCGGCCGCCAGGTCCACAATGGGAATGCCCGTGACTTTGCTGATATAAGGCACTGTCCTGGAGGAACGGGGATTTACCTCGATGACGTACACGTCCTCCCCGATGGCAATAAACTGGATGTTAATCAGCCCCTTCACATGCAGGGCCAGCGCCAGCCGCCTAGTATACTCCACGATCTTTTCCTTCACCAGCCTGCCGATGGTATGGGCCGGGTAAACGGAAATGCTGTCGCCGGAATGCACGCCTGTCCTCTCGATATGCTCCATGATCCCGGGAATCAGTATATCCCTGCCGTCGCAGACCGCGTCCACCTCGATCTCCTTGCCCTGAAGGTACTTGTCCACCAGAATGGGATGATCCTGGGCAATGCGGTTGATGATCTCCATGAATTCTTCGATCTCCCGGTCGGAGATGGCAATCTGCATTCCCTGACCGCCCAGCACGTAGGAGGGCCTTACCAGCACCGGATAGCCTAAGGTATTGGCCACCCGTTTTGCTTCCTCCGCCGTATAAACCGTGCCTCCCGCCGCCCGGGGAATCCCTGTCTGCTCCAATATCCTGTCAAAAAGCTCCCTGTCCTCGGCAGCATCCACGTCCTCCGCCTTTGTGCCCCAGATGGGAACGCCCATCTTCATCAGGCTCTCCGTCAGCTTTATGGCAGTCTGGCCGCCGAACTGCACCACCGCTCCGTCCGGATGCTCGATATTCACCACGGCCTCCACGTCCTCCGCCGTCAGGGGCTCAAAATACAGCTTGTCCGCAATATCAAAATCCGTGCTTACGGTCTCCGGATTATTGTTGATAATAATGGTCTCATAGCCTGCTTGGGAAAAAGCCCAGGTTGCATGAACGGAGCAATAGTCAAACTCTATGCCCTGACCGATCCGGATCGGGCCGGAGCCCAGCACCAGCACCTTCTTGCGGCCGCTTCCCGCACCGGAATCTTCGTTTTCGTTTTCGCCTCCGTAAACGGAATAATAATAAGGGGTAGACGCGGCAAATTCCGCAGCACAGGTATCTACCATCCTGTAAACGGCCCGGATGCCGTTTTCTGCCTTCAAGCTCCTTATATCCTCTTCTGTCCTGCCGGTAAGCTTTGCGATACAGCTATCCGAAAACTCCAGCCTTTTGGCCTCCTTTAAAAGCTCCGGCGTCAGCTCCTTCGTTTTCAGTGCCTGCTCCATCTCCACCAAAACCGCAATTTTATCAATGAACCAAACATCAATCATGGTAATGTTATGAATCTCTTCGTAACTGACGCCCTTGCGGACGGCCTCCGCAATGACCCATATTCTCTGATCGTCCACCACCTTAAGCCTGCTCTTAAGCTCTTCCGCAGAAAGAGCGGAAAAATCATAGCTTAACAGAGAGTCCACATGCTGCTCCAAAGAACGGATGGCTTTCATCAAGGCTCCTTCAAAATTATCGCAGATGCTCATAACCTCTCCGGTGGCCTTCATCTGAGTGGTCAGGGTCCGCTTCGCTGTCAGGAATTTGTCAAAGGGCAGCCTGGGAATTTTTACAACACAGTAGTCCAAAGCCGGCTCAAAGGAAGCATATGTCTTTCCCGTGACGGCGTTTTTGATTTCGTCCAGGGTATAGCCTAAAGCAATCTTTGCGGCCACCTTGGCAATGGGATAGCCCGTAGCCTTGGAAGCCAGAGCCGAGGAACGGCTTACTCTGGGATTTACCTCAATTACGC
>CAZAMX010000167.1:4198-5692 GCA_964486095.1 uncultured Acetatifactor sp.
TCAAAGCTGGTTGGATGCAGCGCAAACTGTACGTTACAGCCTCCGGTGATCTTCAGCTCGCTGATAATATTCAGGGCTGAGGTGCGCAGCATCTGATATTCCTTATCACTTAAGGTCTGGGAGGGTGCCACGACAATACTGTCTCCGGTATGTACCCCCACAGGGTCTATATTCTCCATGTTACAAACCGTAATACAGTTGCCTGCGCTGTCCCGCATGACCTCGTACTCGATCTCCTTCCACCCCGCGATACATCGCTCCACCAGTACCTGGCCCACTCTTGAGAGGCGCAGCCCGTTTTCCAGAATTTCTTCCAGCTCGGCCTGACTGGAGGCAATGCCGCCGCCTGATCCGCCGAGGGTATAAGCGGGCCTAAGTACCACCGGATAACCGATCCTGCCTGCAAACTCAACGCCGTCTTGGACATTTTCCACCACCAGAGAGGCTGCGCAGGGCTCTCCGATCCGCTCCATCAGATCCTTGAACTCCTGCCTTCCCTCCGCATTGCGGATCGTTGCCGCCGTAGTTCCCAAAAGGGTCACGCCGTGGGCCTTAAGAAACCCGGATTCCTCCAGCTCCATCCCCAAATTCAAACCGACCTGGCCTCCTAAAGTGGGCAGTATGCTGTCCGGCCTTTCCTGTTCTATAATCTGCTCCAAAACCTTTACGGTCAAAGGCTCAATATAAACCTTATCCGCTATATCCTTATCCGTCATGATTGTCGCCGGATTGGAATTGACCAGGATCACCTCCACTCCCTCTTCCTTCAGGGAACGGCAGGCCTGGGTTCCTGCATAGTCAAACTCCGCCGCCTGGCCGATGACAATAGGCCCGGAACCGATGACCATTACGCGCTTTACATTGGAATTCTTAGGCATTGCCGTTTTCTCCTTTCATCATGTCAATGAACCTGTCAAACAGGTAACGGGAATCCTGAGGGCCGGGGCAGGCCTCCGGATGGTACTGCACCGTAAAGATCTTCTTGCCCGTGTAGGATAACCCCTCATTGGTGCCGTCATTGACGTTGATAAAGGCGGGAACCGCAACCTTGGGATCCAGCCTGTCCGTATCCACCACATACCCGTGATTCTGGGAAGAAATATATACTCTGCCGGTGGCCAGGTCCTTCACGGGATGATTTCCGCCCCTGTGGCCGTATTTCAGCTTATGGGTATCACAGCCGTTGGCCAGGGCCGTCAGCTGATGCCCCAGGCAGATGGCAAAAATTGGTATATCCGTGGCGCAGAGCTTTTTGATCTCTTCTATGATAGCAGTACATTCCTTGGGGTCCCCCGGGCCGTTGCTGAGCATGATGCCGTCCGGCTTCATGGCGATAACCTCCTCCGCAGTCGTAAACGCCGGAAACACCGTCACCTCGCATCCTCTCTCCGCCAGGGATCCGGCAATATTATTCTTTTCTCCAAAATCCATCAGGGCCACTCATAAGACCGCGCCGTTTAACTACCTTACCAGGGACGGACTGGGTTCACTGAC
>CAZAMX010000168.1:0-5681 GCA_964486095.1 uncultured Acetatifactor sp.
TTGGGGATTACAAGAGAGAATCTCTCCGGCGTCCGCGTGATCCGGGCTTTCCACAGGGAAGCGGCAGAAGATAAGGAGTTCAGGCAGCATACGGAGGCTCTGGCCAGAAGTCAGATCTTCGTGGGCAAGATCAGCGCAATTATGAACCCCTTTACCTATGTAATTGTAAACGGCGCCATCATCGCCCTGATCTATACAGGGGCCCTGCAGGTCAATGTGGGTAATTTGACTCAGGGAGAGGTGATAGCCATCATCAATTATATGTCCCAGATTCTGGTGGAGCTGGTGAAGCTGGCAAACCTGATTGTGACCATTACCAAGGCCCTGGCCTGCGCAGACCGGGTGGCAGGGGTATTTGAGATACAAAACGGAGAGGATGCGGCATTGTCAGCCGGAGAGCGGACCGAGCAGGCAGGTGTGGATGGCGGAGAAGCAGGCACGGGCCATGCCGCTGAACCTGCAAACGGCGGCTCCGCTCCCTTTCTTCAATTCGACCATGTTTCCTTCGGATATGCGGGAGCCGGGGCGGATACCCTGCATGACCTGAATTTTACGGTAAACAGGGGAGAGACGATAGGCGTTATCGGCGGTACCGGCTCCGGTAAATCCTCTCTTGTGAATTTAATTCCGGGATTCTATTCCGTAACGGGGGGAGCCATCCGCATGGAGGGCAGAGATCTGAAGGCCATCCCGGAGGAAGAGCTGAGAGGTCGTGTCGGCGTAGTGCCCCAGAAGGCAGTGCTGTTTAAGGGAACGATCCGCAGTAATCTGCAGTGGGGGAAGCCGGATGCCACGGAGGAAGAAATGTGGCAGGCGATTGAAACTGCTCAGGCGAGGGACATAGTGGAGGGTAAAGAGGGCAGGCTGGACGCAAAGATTGCCCAGGGCGGCAAGAACCTTTCCGGAGGGCAGCGGCAGCGCCTGACCATTGCCAGAGCTTTGGTGAGGAAGCCGGAGATATTGATCTTAGACGACAGCGCTTCCGCCCTTGACTATGCAACCGATGCGAAGCTGCGGGCGGCGCTGAAAAAGCTGGAGGGTAACACAACTACCTTCATTGTCTCCCAGCGGGCTTCAACCGTCCGTCATGCAGATAAAATACTTGTTTTGGACGACGGTGAGCTGGCAGGAGCGGGAACTCATGATGAACTGCTGGCAGGCTGTGCAGTATACCGGGAAATATATTTTTCACAGTATCCCGAGGAGAGGATGAAGGCCGCCAGAGAGCAGGAAGGAATGCGGCGCTCGGAAACGGCAGAAAGCAGAGAAGGAATTCCCGCAGAAGCGGAAAAGCAGGCGGAAGAGGCGGAAAACTCGGGCCGGACGGGAGCGGAAAAGCAAGCGGAAGAGGCTCAGAACATCGGAAAGGAGGGTGCAGGGAATGACAGATAAAGCAAAATCCGGCAGGAAGCAGGGACAGATGGCGACCATGGGAAAGGTCCTGAATTATATCAGGAGATACTGGTTTCTGGTGGGGTTATCCTTGATCCTGGCGGCAGTGACCGTTGCGCTTACCCTGTATGTACCCATCCTTACAGGAGATGCGGTGGATCTGCTTCTGGGTAAGGGAAGAGTGGACTTTGACGGGGTCTTTCATATTATGATAAAGATCGGTATTGCGGTGCTGGTCACGGCGCTGTCCCAGTGGATCATGAACACCTGTAATAATCATATTACCTATCATGTAGTAAAGGACATTCGTGAGGACGCCTTTCACAGGCTGGAGGAGCTGCCTTTAAAGTACCTGGACGCCCATGCGTACGGGGATATTGTCAGCCGGGTGGTGGCGGATGTGGATACCTTTGCAGACGGCCTGCTCATGGGCTTTACACAGCTTTTCACAGGGGTGCTTACCATTTTCGGCACTTTGATTTTCATGCTGATCACGAATGTGCCTATTGCGCTGGTGGTGGTGTGTATTACGCCGGTATCCTTCCTGGTGGCCAAATTTATTGCTACGAGGACCTTTTCCATGTTTAAGCTGCAGTCAGAGACCAGGGGAGAGCAGACGGCACTGATCGAAGAAATGATTGGCAACCAGAAGGTGGTAAAGACTTTTTCCAGAGAAGAGGCGGTGAAGGAGCAGTTTCGGGAGATCAACGGCAGGCTGGAGAAATGTTCACTGAAAGCGATCTTTTTTTCCTCCCTGACCAATCCCTGCACCCGCTTTGTCAACAGTTTGGTATATGCAGGCGTGGGAATATTCGGCGCGTTTGTGGCCATCCGGGGAGGCATCAGAGTGGGACGGCTGTCCTGCTTTTTGAGCTATGCAAACCAGTATACAAAGCCCTTTAACGAAATATCGGGGGTAGTGACGGAGCTGCAGAATGCCCTTGCCTGTGCGGCCCGTATCTTTGAGCTGATAGACGAGAAGCCCCAGATTCCGGACGGAGAGAATGCCAAAGAGCTGACGGCTTCCAGATGCAATGTGAAGCTGGAAAATGTGTATTTCAGCTATGTGCCGGAGCAGAAGCTGATCGAGAATTTTAATCTGGAGGTAAGGCCGGGACAGAGGGTGGCCATTGTGGGGCCTACCGGCTGCGGCAAGACAACGCTGATTAATCTGCTGATGCGCTTTTATGATGTGAACAGCGGCAGGATCTGTGTGGACGGTACGGATATTCGGGAGCTGACCAGAGGAAGCCTCCGTACCAGCTACGGGATGGTGCTTCAGGAGACCTGGCTGCGGGCGGGGACCATCCGGGATAATATCCGTATGGGCAAGCCCGAGGCGTCTGATGAGGAAGTGACTATGGCGGCAAAATCCGCCCACGCCCACAGCTTTATCAAGCGGCTGCCAAACGGGTACGACACGGTGATTACGGAGGACGGAGGCAGTCTGTCTCAGGGTCAGAAGCAGCTGCTCTGCATTGCCAGGGTTATGCTGTGCCTTCCGCCCATGCTGATTTTGGACGAGGCTACTTCATCCATTGATACCCGCACGGAGTTAAAGATTCAAAATGCCTTTGCTGTCATGATGGAGGGGAGGACCAGCTTTATCGTGGCCCACAGGCTTTCCACCATTCAGGAAGCGGACATTATTCTGGTGATGAAGGACGGAAATATCATTGAGCAGGGCAGCCATGAAAGCCTGCTGGCGGAGGGCGGTTTTTATGCCAATTTGTATCAATCGCAGTTTGTCGGCTGATTGCCTGTACAACAGAATGAACAAAACCGTCACAATTCCTGCTTTCGGAAACTCTTGTAATGGAATAAAAAATTGGATAAATAATTGGATGATGAAGAGATGTGAGAGGAAGATGCAGGAGATATGACGGAGAATATGACAGAAAAAAGGCCAGAAGAGAAAGGCCGGGCCATCGAATACTGTGACCTGCCGGAAACAGAAATTACGAGGGAGCTGTTTGCCAGCTTTAACCGCAGGCAGGTGGTTACGGATTGCTGGCGGCAAGAAAACGGACAATGGGTGATCAGACATGCGCCCTTTATAGACGACTGGTCTACGGAGGACTATCAGGAGCTGATTCGCTGCCTGCAGGATACAATCAGGGCAGGCGGGCTTGTATACGGTGCCTTTGCGGACGGCCGCTTGAAGGGCTTTGCGGCAGTACTGCCGGAAATATTCGGCGGAGAAAACAGGTATATAGACCTGGCGTCCCTTCATGTTTCTCAGGATATGCGGGGCCGGGGAATCGGGACGGCTCTTATTTTGAAGGCAAAGGACTGGGCCAGACAGCAGGGAGCAGGAATGCTCTACATATCCGCTCATTCCGCCGTGGAAAGTCAGGCTTTTTACCGTAAGATGGGTTGTGTGGAAGCTAAAATGTATCATCAAAAGCATGTGGAAGAGGAACCCTTTGATGTTCAGATGGAGCTGGAATTGTAGGAGAAAAAATGTCAAATTTTACCAAGAAAGCGCTTGAAAATTCTCTTAAAAAGCTGCTTATGCAGAAACCGTTAAATAAGATAACCATACAGGATATAGCCGACGACTGCGGAATCAACAGAATGACCTTTTACTATCATTTTAAGGATATTTACGATTTGGTGGAGTGGGCGTGTGTCGAGGACGCGCAGGCTGTCTTAAAGGGGCGTAAAACTTATGATACATGGCAGCAGGGCTATCTGGAACTGTTTCGTATGGTTGCGGAAAACAGGATTTTTGTAAGCAATATTTACCGTTGTGTGGGCAGAGAGCAGGCGGAACGCTATCTGACGCCGCTGGCGGACCATCTGCTCTGCAACGTGGTGGATGAGCTGGCGCGGGGCATGGTTTTACGTACGGAGGATAAGGCGTTTATTGCCAGAGTATATTCCTATGCCTTTGTGGGAGTGATGCTGGACTGGCTGAAGGATGACATGAAGGAGCCGCCGGAACAGCTGGTAGAGCGTTTTGCCCTGGTGATTCAGGACAGCATTTCCGGGGCGGTAAACAGGATGCGAAAGGACGGGCAGGGATCGGAAAAAAGTTTATCAAAAAGGCCGGAATGATAAAAATTCAGACAAAAGAGCGGTTGTGACAGATATTTTATCACAGCGGCTTTTTTGTTTATTGCGGGAAGAAAAGCATCCGGCTACAATGGGAGCATAACAGAGAAAAGAGCAAGTCTATAAATAAGAAAGAGAGGTTGTGTGTATGTATTATTCAGCGGGAACTTATGAAGCATTTGCAAGGCCGGAGAAGCCGGAGGGAGTGGATAAGAAGTCTGCTTATATCATTGGAACGGGCCTGGCGGGTCTGGCCGCAGCATTCTATCTGGTGCGGGATGGGCAGATGAAAGGCGATCGCATTCATGTGCTGGAAAAGCTGGAGCTGGCAGGGGGCAGCTGCGACGGCTACAGAGATGTGACCAAGGGCTTCTTTATGCGGGGCGGCAGAGAGATGGATAACCATTTTGAGTGTATGTGGGATATGTTCAGGGACGTTCCTTCTATAGAAGATCCGGGGGTGTCTGTTTTGGACGAATATTATTGGCTGAATAAGCATGATCCCAATTATTCGCTGTGCAGAGCGTCCGTGAATCGGGGCGAAGACGCGCATACGGACAGGAAGTTTAACCTGGACAGGGATTCCGCCATGGAGTTGTCAAGACTATTTATCACGCCGGAGAAACAGCTGGAGGGAAAGAAAATTTCCGAGGTGCTTCCGGATTCCTTCTGGCAGACGAATTTCTGGCTGTATTGGCAGACGATGTTCGCGTTTCAGCGTTGGTCCAGCGCATTGGAGATGAAGAGGTATCTTTGCAGATATGTGCATCATATAGACGGGTTGCCTGATTTCAGCGCGCTGCGCTTTACAAAGTACAATCAGTATGAATCCCTGATTCTTCCCATGCAGAAGTATCTGGAAGAGGCGGGAGTTGATATCCGTTTCCATACGGAGGTGACAAATGTCATATTTGAAATGAAGGACGGTAAAAAGGTTGCAAAGACGATTGAATATAAGGACAGAGGTGTGGAAAAGGGAATCGTACTTACAGAAAACGACCTGGTTTTTGTGACAAACGGAAGCTGCACGGAAGGAACCATTTACGGAGACAAGAATCATGCGCCGAACGGAGATGCGGAAGTGAGAACCAGCGGCTGCTGGAGCCTTTGGAAAAATATTGCGAAGCAGGATGCTTCCTTTGGCCATCCGGAAAAATTCTGCTCCGATATTGCAAAGACCAACTGGGAGTCAGCTACTGTCACTACGCTGGACGATAAGATTCTTCCTTATA
>CAZAMX010000169.1:0-5629 GCA_964486095.1 uncultured Acetatifactor sp.
CTGCAGGCCGGGAGCCGGCTTGCTGTCGTTGATGAAGGTATTATTCAAAAACGCCTGCATGGCCTCCAGGGTATGATATTGTTCATTATAGGTCAGCTGTTCAAACTGACAAACGGCATTTTCCGTCAGGCTGTTTCGAGGGTCCATATAAACCTTGACCGCCGCCTCCGTAGCATAATACCAGTTTCCCGTATCATATAGACCGTTTTTGGCCCAGTCGGGAAGACTTTTATGTACCAGGCTCTTCCCCCCCTGCATCTGAGCATAGATCACCGCGTCCCAGTTTAAGGTGGTATTCATCTTCACAAACGTCCAGGAAGGATGCTGCTCCTTTAATGCCAAAAGAGCCGGATGGTAGCTTTCCGGAAACTCTTCGATGTCCGGGTATCCCCTTCCTTCCTCCGTCGTATAAACATTGCTCCCCGGATTCATCCCGTATGCTTCCTCCCACTGGAGAAAACGGGAATCGGAGACCGCAAGATTTGTCCGGGGCACATAGCCGCAATAGTTCGCCCCGTCGTATTCCAGCTCTACATACTCCCAGACCCGAAATTCTTCATCCACATAAACGTCCAGAATATTCACCAGCTGCCCACTGAGTACCGTAACCGCTGCGCCGCTGTCTAGGGAAGGCTCCGTGCGCACCGGATATTCGTCGGCCAGATAGACAAGGGCCATGATCTCCCGCTCCGCCGCTATTTCCTGCAATACCGCCCCGGCCTCGTCAATGAAAAGCGCTGTCTCTGCATCCATGCCCGCCGGGTAACGGCTCCCTTCCGCGCGAACGGGAACTGCCGCCGTAAATGTCCCTGCCAGAAACAGAACTGCCGCCAGAAAACCCGCTATGTACTTTTTATGCTTCCGCTTTTGTTCTTTCATCATTTTTCCGACAACTCCTGCCCCGGTCCGTGTATGGCTCACCGGACAAGCCTCAAACCTGTAAAAGGATAATAACATAACTGCTGATTTTTTTACGCGGTAGTTTTTCCCAGCCCCCGCAGCTTTCCATGGAGCTTCCTGATCATGCGGGGTGCCAATGCAAAAAGAGTATGATAAAGCTTATTTTTTCCCGTCAGGAACGGATTTTTCATGGATCTGGCCCAGCTCTTCCGGAGATAGCTCCTGATTTCCCGATATGTTTTATTCTCCCTGTTCATCTGTGACACGGGAATATGCAGCATGTAATCCAGCCGCTGATAAATTCCGAATCGAAAGGCCTCCGCCTCCAGCCGGGGATATTTCCGCGCCACGATTTTCCCCGCCAGATCAGCATTATCCACATTATCGGCAAACACCCGGGAGAAATTTTCCCGGCTTTCTTTTCTGGAATTACTTCCCAGCCTGTAAACCACATGATAGGCATAGCCCGGCAGAGATACGATGGGCCCTGTTTCCTCAAGCATCTGGATCAGCAGATGGAAGTCCTCGTTCAGCACCCCCATGGGAAACCGCCTTTTGCGGCCCGCTGACCTTCCACTGCCGGAATTTTCCTGCCCCTCCGTTTCACTTTGCGAAATAGTGCCCTGCTCTCCCGGAAAAAACAGCTCCCGCTTGATCAGCTTTGTACAAAAGGAGCAATCTCCCCTGTGCATCAAAAGCTCCTTCATAAATGCTTCCGGCGCAATACACTCTTCCTGCGCCGGCGGAATGCAAATATCCGGCAGCGCACTGCCGTCTGGGCCAATCTCGTTTCTACCGATCTGGGCAGCCTTGACGTGGTACTTTCGAATCCCTGCATACAGCCTTTCGTACATATCCGCGTCCACATAGTCGTCGCTGTCCACAAAGCCAATGTAGTCCCCTCCTGCATTATCAATCCCCAAATTTCTCGCCGAGGATGACCCTCCGTTCTCCTTGTGGAAAACGCGGACCTGCCGGCTTTCGGCCGCAAACCGGTCGCAAAGCTCCCCGCTTCCGTCCGTGGAGCCGTCATCCACTAGGATAATCTCCAGCTCGGAGAAAGTCTGCGCCAGCAAGGAATTTACACAGCGCTCCAAATATTCTCTTGTGTTATATACAGGCACAATGACACTGATCACCGTCTCTTCTCCCTTTTCAGCAGACCGTACATCCTGCGCTCCGAAATCACAGCTGCGGGGACACAGGGAGCCGAGTTAAAGCTGCCCGAATATTCGTTTCCCCCCATATCTCCATGACCGTTTTCAAAATCTTCAAACGCCGCCTTGCCGGAGCTTATTTCCTGCCGGGCGCTCCGCACGCCTTGCTCAAATTCTGCTCTGTCCCTCAACCCCAGCTTTCCGCAAAGCTCCAGAAGGGCTGTCGCCGCCCTCTCCGCATTCCAAACCTCCGTAATGGTTCTGTAGGCGTTTTTTCCCAGTCGTGCACAAAATTCCCTGTTCCTTGCCATTTTCTCCGCCAGTGCGAATAGTTCCGGCCTGTCTCCGTCCCGATAGATCAGACCGTTTTCCCCATCTTTGATCAGGAAAGGCACTGCTCCAATCATGTGATCCGCCAGCACGGCGCAGCCGCTGTTCATGGCCTCATTGGCAACCGCCCCCCAGCCCTCCTGCCTGTCGCTGGTGAACAGAAAAATATCCGCTTTCTCCATATGCTCCCGCACCTGCGGCGGCGCTAAAAAACCGGAAAGAGTCACCTCATGTTCCAAACCGTATTCCTCTCGCAGAGCCCGTACCTGCGCTTCCATGCTGCCGCCCCCGATCATCTCCATATGAAAAGGGACGCCTCTGGATTTTAAATACCTTGCGGTTTCCAGCGCCAGCTCCGGGTGCTTCCAGTGAATCATGCGGGCCGCCCAGAGTATATACGGAACTTTTGTATCGTCACTTCTTTTCACTTCATCCGGGGCCGCCCAGCCCTTCCCCGCCAGCAGACGCTCCACATTATAATGTCTTGTCTCCGGAAAATATCCCCAGCAGTACATTTTCTTCGGGTAGGCCCGCACAATGGAAAAATCCGCGGGTACATAAGCTCCCGCGCAGAGAAGGTAAACCGGCGCTTTCCGATAACGGGTATGGTCCTGATACTTTTTCTTAAGCCCCCTGGGCGATACTGCTTTCCACTGCCCTGTTTTATATAGGCGCTCGCTGTAGCGGATCACAGGCTTTCCTGATTTCAGACTTTCTACTATATAAGCTTCCTCGTCACACCCGCCGAAAATCACGATCTGCGCCTGTAAAATCAGCCTTTTACACTCTTCCGCACTCTTATAATACAGCTTAAGATAAGGCTGCTGTATGTCTCCCTCCCAGCCCATCCGCAGTCTTTCCTCTTCCATAGGCTCTGTCTGCACAAACACAAAGCTGCCCCCGCAAAGCTCATACATGGCATTGCAAAAGGGTATCTGATGATGATTCAGGTAATTGGATACAAACACAAAGGCAGGTTTATCAATAACACATGTGCTCATATTTTCTCTCATTTCCTTATAAGACGACATTTCCCTGACAAAGTTTCTTTATTCAGGAATCTTGCCGCGGCATTCAATTCACAGTCAGGCTTTGGCTGACTATCTTTGCATAAATTTCAGTCATTATTTTATAATTCAGTGCTGGATCATGGGTTTTTTCTGCATGTTTTCTTGCATTTTTGGCATACATTTCCAGCTTTTCTTCATTTCGCCAAATTTCGACCACCGATTTTGCAAGCTTTTCTGAAACGCTCGCAAAATCACTATCGTTATTTAATCCTTTCCGAAAGCCCTCGTATAAGATGCCGTCCTCGCCGCCTGTAAAGATACTGGGTATCCCGCCCACATCCGCGCTGACGCAGGGCATTCCCAGCAGCATGGCCTCCCCCAGAGAATTGGGCGAATTTTCTATGGAAGAGCAGCAGACAAACAGATGGCTCTTTAAATATCTTTCCCGCATCTGTCCTTCCTCCAGCCTTCCCAGCATGACGACGGCATCCCGCAGTCCGTTCTCCCGGATCAGCTTTCTTAAGTATCTGCCATAACCTGATATTTTCAGCTTTTGCTTTAAAGTTCTGTAATCAATGATACTGTTTCCCGCTACATAAACCTTCGTATCCGGGAATGCCTCCAGGATCCCTGGCAGCGCCTTCAGCATATAGTGAAGACCCTTGATGGGATAATCCCCCTGACTTAAGAAAATAGAATGCGGAATGCAGTTTTTCCTGTCCCAGACTGCCCCGTAAAAGCTCTCCCGCAACGTTTCATTCATGCAAAAGTATCTGGCCCCGGGATTCCATTCCTTTGTATAAAAATGATCCCAGGCTGTTCTGCCTGCTATGTTTCCCGCCAGCTTTACCGCCTGAATCTCCATTTCGCCCCGCATCACGAATTTCTGCTGCTGCTCACGAAGGCTGTCTCTCTTTAAGCGGTCCCGCAGGGTGGCGGAACGAATCACCTTTTCCGGCAGATCGGCAAAATAGCATTCCGCATATACGGCACACAGGCCCTGAAGGCTGATCAACAGCTTATCTTTATCGGGAAAAATCCTGCACATGGCAAGAGTGTGAGGATATTCGGTTCCGAAGCAGTGTACCATATCCGGCTTCCAGAAATCAATGATCCATTTCAGGCTTTCCTCCAGGCCCTGATCATAGATTTCCGGCCTGGTCACATCCTCCCGAAAGCCAAAGCACTTCAGCTCTCTGCCCCGAATGGTAAGCGTGTGCATACAAAAGTTCTCCCCCGGAGGAAAAAGCTTTTCCGGTCCCGGAAAGGCCACGGCCAATTCAATTTCATTTTCATGTCCCCGGTCCAGCGTTACGCGGGCAAGCCCCGAAAGCCATCCCTCCTTATTGGATGCTTCCAGGCCCAGCCGCTCGGCAATCATGGGCATCATCATGTTACACAGCCATAATATTTTCATACCTAAATGCTCACACCTCCAGACAGGCCGCTTCAGCGGCACAAGCAATCCATGAACCGGCAGATAAGTCAGTTAAAGATCCAGTTCAAATAAGGCAGCAGCCTAATGTCCGTAGCGTACATTCCTTTCAGCTGCAGACAGAAATAAGCGCTAAAGGCCGCGATCACCCCGGCAAAGCAGAGTCTGCGCAGCCATCCCTGCTTCATCCCGGCCAGCAGCTCCGGAAGCAGAAAAACCTGGGAAATAATCATATAATAGCCGATCCTGGAGGTCTCCGGTATAAACGAGCCGCTGCAATAGACCGCCAGACCAAACAGATTCAGGAAAAAATAGAAACGGTTCCGCCGGTGTTCCTTTGTATCCTGAAGGCTCTGCCGATAGCAGATCAGACACAGCAGCAGCACGCAGACACACTTAAGTATATTTACCCAGGAAAGCTGTCCGTTGTCAAATTCCGAATCCCGGTAAAAGGGATAAAAGAAAAAGATCAGCTCCCTATAAAGGTCTCTGCCGAAAACGAGACTGCATAAAAGCAGCCCGCCCAGGCAGTAATGCAGATTTTTCAGTCTGATTACGGACAGAAAATAAGCAGCCAGGTACATGGGTATCACCAGCAGGATAGATTTATGAATCAATGTTCCTGCCAAAATCCACAAAATAAACTTTCCGTATTCCTTACGCAGCACATATTTCATGGAAAACAGAGCCAGCGCCAGGGCATAATAATATCTGACAGAATTCATTCTGTTAAAGTAATATCCTCCTGTCAGCAGCAGGATCAGAGAAAAGGCAAAATGGCTGCCCTGATCCCATAA
>CAZAMX010000170.1:0-5599 GCA_964486095.1 uncultured Acetatifactor sp.
AATAATATGGTGTATTATCTGCCTCTTTTGATCCGCTTGTGCCGGATGATCTGGAGCTGGAACATAAGGTTTTGGAAGACGGAAGCTTTCTGTACACCGATGAGAGCAGGAAGGGCTTGCTGTTTCACTATTATTCCGAGGAAGACATCCAAAAAGCATTTCGGCAGTATAAAATACTTACCATGGAAACAGACGGGCGGGGCAATCGGCATGTAATCATAAAATTTTAGACAGTCATGGTAGGGAAAATAATATGGTAAACAAAGCAGATTATCTGAAAAATCCCTGCGGGAAATCCTCCATACCTTATTGGAAGACAAAAGCCATTTCGGTTCCGGCGGGAATGAAGATATTACATGAAACCGAGTTTGACAAACTTAAATTCCATGAAACCGATTCCTATGAGGCGGAAGCTTCACAGTTTGTTGATGAGCCCTATTTTCGTCTGAGTCATGACCTTAAAACAATAGCAAAGCCCTTGTTACCCCAGGAATACTCTCTGTGTGACGCGGTTCCGAATGATTTTGCGGAACATATCAACCGGTGCTACGACGGTATCTGTATCAGTGAAGCGGAATTGCAAAATTATCTCAACCGCCCCACCTACGCTTCCTCTTTATGGCTGGCAGTCAGAGACAATAAAACCGGTGATATTGCGGCAACCGGAATTGCTGAACTGGATCGTGAAATTGGGGAGGGTATCTTGGAGTGGATTCAGGTGTCCGAACATCATCGGAGGTTCTGACTGGGCAGTTACCTTGTCTGCGAACTGCTCTGGCGGATGAAGGATATTGCCCGGTTTGCCACAGTGTCCGGCCAATGTAATAATCCGGCGAACCCGGAGGGATTGTACCGTAAATGCGGATTCACCGGAAATGATGTGTGGCATGTTTTGAGGAAGAAAGGTTAAGGTGAAGTTAGCAGCGCATTGCCGATGGGCTGGAGAAGGAATTGAAAGAAATTACCTTCATTGCCTAAATTCCTAGCTTATTTATATTATCCGGGGAATTGTCGGCTTGAAGAAACTCTGCAAACCGCACAATTTCTGCTTCTATTGTTTCCCGCATTTTGCGGTCCGGCGCTGCATCCGGCTCCCACCACCAGTTTTTTATTACAAATTGCCTGGCCTGGCGAAGGGGTTCCGCCTCAAATCTGGCCACAAATTGTCCGTTATAAAGCACGGGAAGAACATAATAACCGAATTTTCTTTTGGCGGCGGGGGTATACACTTCCCAGCGGTATGTAAAGCCAAACAACATTTCCAGCATTTGCCTGTCCCACATCACATTGTCCAAGGGCGCAAGGAATCTGGCGTAGCTGTCTGTTGGCGGGTAATTCCGGTATTCTGAGCAACTCTTGGAAATATAGAAAGGCTCATCGATTCCCTCCACCTGTATTTCCTCAATTCTGTTTTTATCAATCAGTGTCCGAAGGGTGGCACTGCGGAGTTCATTTTCGCTTAAGAAACGTCCCTGCCATGCTCCGCCTGTCTTGTTCCACAGAAGGCCCACGCTTTGTATTCTTCGCTCAATATACCATTCCAGAAATTCTTCCAGAGTCATATCCGGATCACAGGAAAGATTGGCGCTGTTAATCACACGCTCTGTCAGGTCAAAATATTTTTGAGTTCCTCGCTTGTCAGCTACGGTGAGAACACCGGTGTTGAATAAATAATCCAATGCGGCACTGGAAAGTTTTTTGGGTCCCCAGCGGCTTTCGCGTACCTCGCCGATGGAAATGTCTTTTGTACTTGTTCTGCCATGCTTTTCTACGAAAGCTCTGACATCGTCCAATATATCCAGTACGCCCAGCTGGTTACGGTATTGCAGAGTAAGCACTGCATATTTGGGATATTCATTGCGCACAAATTGAAAACGGGCGAAATCCCTGGCATCATAAATACACATTTCCTTGTCAAATCCGTCAACAAATTTATGTTCCCGATATAACAGCTCGTAAAGCATTGATTCCCTAAAATCCTTTACCCTTGCCTGTAATACCAGATCGGCGTTTCTTGCCAGTACGTTCAGTGGATCATATTGAATACTGTGTATTCTCCCCATGATCCTTTCCACACCTGCTTTCCCGCACAATGTCTCAGCACCGTCCAGATTGTGATACCGGCACAGCATATGCCGGACCTCTTCTTGTGAATATATTTTCATCTTTATACCCCCATGCCCGCTTTCAGCGGGCACTAATTTCAAAATTTGGAAGTCTGCTTCCAAACTTTACCTCATTTCTGCACTGCCTTTTGTGTAAAATGAATTTGTGGTAAGCAGCGCACAGTATTTTACTCGTTTCATCTAAGTATAACAAACAATCTGTGACACCATTATGTCATAGTTTGTATCCGGGAGCAATGAATATGGGTCCCCAAAAAGTAATATCTCAAATTTCAGTGTGCGTGCTATTTCCTACGCACCGTGGATATGGTATAATGACCTTATTCCAGGGCAGGAAGCGGCCGAATGGCCATCTGAACCATAAATACGAAATATTCGTAAGGCAGAGGGGAAGAGAAATGAAAGCAATATTGACAAGCTCATTAGGAGGTTCTTATAAGGTTGAGGGCAAAAGGGTTCCGTCGGTCTTGCTCTCGGATAACGGGCTGCTGGATAAGCTGAGAGAAGTATGGCGCGATAACGCGAGGGTTATGATCGTCTGCGCTTCTCCAAATGATTACGAAAAAAATGACAGCGTGTGCGCGTGCATGAGAGAAGCGTTCCCTATGAGCGGACTGAGCATCTCGTATCTTGAGACATGTGACGACAGGAACGAAGAGCTTGTTGAAAAGTCCGGGGAAATGGATGTCATCATTTTGGCAGGAGGACATGTCCCGACACAAAACAGATTTCTGAAAAAAATCGGATTAAAGGAAAGACTTAAAGGTTTCCACGGACTGCTGATTGCATGGAGCGCGGGGACCATGAACTGTGCCGCAAACGTTTATGCGGCACCGGAACTGGAGGGCGAGGCAGTGGATCCAAATTATGAAAGGTGGATGACCGGACTGGAAATCACAGAGATTAATGTATTTCCGCATTATCAGCTTCTGAAAGACGAATACCTCGACGGCATGAGAATCATGGAGGATATTACTTATGCGGACAGCTTTCGACATGAAATTCTGGCAATGAATGACGGAAGCTATCTTGTGATTGAGGACGGAAGGGAGGTATTGTTTGGAGAAGCATACCTGATTCGGGACGGAAGTCTGCAGCAGATCTGCAGGAACGGAGAGTCGGTTGTGCTCAGCGGGCAATGTTTGCTTGCAGGAAAATAGGAAGCAGGATGTTTTGATTAAGGCTATGGAGAAGGGGTACTGAAATGAAGAAAACAGATTTACACGAAAGATTTTGCTGGTATGAGCAGAGCCAACATAATGGAAGGGGCCAGGATCCACAGGAGCGGTATAAGGACATTGTAGATTGGGCAAGTCGGGCCAGAGGGATTAATCCCACAGCTTTTGACGAATTGACGGCATGGATTCTCGAAGGAGAAAGTTGGAGCGACGAAGAAATTGTCGAGAATGGAAAGTATCTGAGAGACAAGGTGCTGGGGAGATTCTTGGAACAGAACAGATTGCTCAGGGAACAGCTTACGGCTCTTGAGCCATCAGGCTTGGTAAACACGGCGGTGTTTGGCACCCTGGATTATTTTGACAGGGAGTTGTCGGGAGACACCATGGCCGATATGCAGAAAGAGGCGGTAGAGGCGGTTTTTCATGATTTTTCCCGGATCAGGGATCGGAAGATCAGAGAGTGTTTTGCAGGAGGCATCACAGGCCCCTCAGGGACAAACAGTGTAGAAATGTTTGGGTACATCAATATACTCAAGGAATGTGATGCTTCGGTGCAGTGGACCTTGTTCATGCCGGATATGGTCAGAAGTCAGCAGAATGGCTTCCAGGTGGAACATTTTGAGTATTTGAAGTTTCCTGGCCTTCGTTTTATCGGAATGGAGAAAGATTTCGAGGCGGATCCGGAGGCACTGAAACAGCTTCAACGGACGTTAGACTCCATGAGTGAATATCATAGCGGCTTTGACAGCGATGCCATCCTTCTTCATCACTTTGGCAGGGGGGTGGATGTGGAGCCGTGTCACGGCCTGTGGGGGCGTTTTATGATGGCAGGAGCTCCTGTGCCGGAGGGATTTACATTTGTGGATTTTATCCCTCAAAGCGACGGCCATTCAGGTGTTCCTTATTTGTCTCAGTTTGCTTGTGCGCGGTTTGCAGGTGACAGGGATGCCATGCACAGTGAGGCGGGATTTGATTGCAATGCCATGTATGATGTGACCAGGAATATAATTCTTGGGCAGAATGTGATCATTCCTTATCCGGAGAAATACTGGACAGCCGAAGTATACCAAGACGGGTTTGGGAAGGACAGCACTGTCTACCTGTTTAGCGTAAAGCTGTAGATTAGGAGGCAGGAGCATGAAGGACATTCTTATGACGGGGTTTTGCGGTACATCTTCCGAGCTGCTTGTAAAAGTGGCAGATTGTAAGTCATTGATTCTTCCGAATGATAAGATATTGGACTCGCAGATCCTTTTGGCAGAGCTGGAGCGGCATAGCTATGAGTATATTTTCAGTTTCGGTCAGAAGCCAAATATCAGGGATAAGGTATATCTTGAAACTACGGCAAGAAACGGAGATAAGTATGTTCATACGGGTTTTGCGTACGGCAGATTGCAGGATATTCTCAGGGCGGAAAAGATAGCGGTTCGGATTTCCAATCACGCCGGAACTTCTTTTTGTAACGCTTTATACTGGAATGGACTGGAATCTATCCGCGATCAGGGGTTGAAAACCAAAATGATTTTTCTGCATATTCCGTTTAGCAGGAACATATCGGCCGCTGAGGAATTTTTTGACAGGATTCTCAAGGGGATTAAGAGCTGTATTGAAAAAGAAGCGGGGGAACAGTGACACGGCAGGGCGAAAGGGCATATGATAGTACTATAAAAATTTCAGGAAGCGGATTATAAATGGAAAGATACATGGGGCCAATAGCCAATGACTGCAGTCTGCAGGGGATAAAGCCGATCATGGTTGACCTTCCCTATCCGCCGACCCAGGTAAGGGAAATCAACACTCAATATGCGGATTTGCTGACGGTTGATTACTGCGGATCGGTGTCGGAGCTGTCTGCGATTTTACAGTACATTAACAACGAAAACAGGATGTCAGTCGAACGTTGCTCTTTAGTTCGGACGATTCTGGGGATCGCCATGGCGGAGATGATTCATCTGCAAAAGCTGGCCGAGTTGATTCACCTGCTGGGCGGGTATGTGTGTTTTGAGGCAAAACGGCCGAACGGCATGTGGTCTCCGGCCTGCCTGACCCTGCCGGACTGTATACCGCAAATGCTTCAGGCGGACATTGAGGCCGAACAGGCTGCAATCCGGCAGTACAGGATGCACATCAGTGCGATTCAGGACGACTGTGTTAATGCCGTGCTGAGGCGGATCATTCAGGATGAAGAGTACCATATTATGATCCTGCAGTCCCTGCTGAGCGGTGGATGTTAAAAGCGGATTGGTAAGGATAGCGTGAAAAGTACTTCTAACCGCTCGCAGCAAAGGCTGCTTC
>CAZAMX010000171.1:0-5586 GCA_964486095.1 uncultured Acetatifactor sp.
TACTTCTACAAGTATATTTCCCTCTCCACAGGAATTTTCCAACACCTTACGTCCCCATAAGTTTTTTATATATCCGATATAGTCAAGCATTTGTTGCACATACTGACCCGGTGTAGGGACTTGACAATTCTTATCCTGTTTTGACATAATGGCATTTGCCTCTCTGTTTTCACAAACTTCCTCTGTTTGAATTACTTATTGCATTGTATCATACCCCTTCAACCCACGTCAATCAAACAATATCTCATCCACCGTCACAAAGGTATACCCCTTCTCCATCAGCTCGTCTATGGCTTTCAGTGCCGCCGTTACGCTGGTGTTATAATAGTCGTGCATCAGAATTATGTCGTTCTCCCCCGCCTTGCTGACAATCCTTTCCACGATGCAGGACACGTTGCCGGAGCACCAGTCCAGTGGGTCCACATTCCAGAGTACGGGAAACATGTTCAGCTCCTTCTCAAAGGATTTATCCCAGCTTCCGTAGGGAGGGCGCACAAACTCCACCTCTTCCCCCGTGATTTCCTTTAAGACTTCATTGGTCCTCACCAGTTCTTCTTTAAACTTCTCCCGGTTACTCTTCGTCAGCTGAATATGGCTGTAGGTATGGTTGCCTATTAAGTGCCCTTCTTCCTGCATCCTTTTGATAATATCCGGGTGCAGTTCCGCATGCTCCCCGGTAACAAAAAAAGTAGCATGTATCCCCCGTTCTTTCAACCCGTCCAGAAGCTGCTCCGTGTAGGAGGGATGGGGACCGTCGTCAAAGGTAATGGCAATCTTCAACACCTCTTCCTGCGCGGCACCCGAAGAATCCATGGCGCCACCCCCGCCGCTGCTCAGTGCTTCTGCCGCCTCATTTCCTCCGCAGCCCCCAGCGGAAATAACTGCCGGCCCCGTACCTGCCCCCGCCTCTGCCGCAGGAATCCGTCCCTGACTCTCCCTTAGACCTAAAAACAGCAATCCCGCTACCAAGTCAAAAAGCAAGATTGCTGTACTTAATTTTTTCATCATCACATCCCGACTCCCGGTTTCCCTACTGTCCTCATAAGAGTATATGAAACAGCCGGAAGACATATTCAAAAGGAAGCCTGTCACCAGGCTTCCTTTGTAAATAGTGCAAATGCCGTTTATCAATACTTACCAAAGTCTCCGTCTAAGGAAATGATCTGC
The DNA here is from genome assembly GCA_964486095.1 of uncultured Acetatifactor sp. Classification (GTDB taxonomy): domain Bacteria; phylum Bacillota; class Clostridia; order Lachnospirales; family Lachnospiraceae; genus Acetatifactor. Next base: position 1,168 of record CAZAMX010000171.1, read on the forward strand.
TCGTTATCATTGTAGGAGCTTGAACTTCCAAAGGAACCGCCCTGGCCGCCTGTCAACAGCTTGTACTGGCTGATCAGCTCTCTCAAGGTAACAGCCTGGTTGGAAAGCTCTTCGCTGGCTGCCGCACACTGCTCGCTGGTTGCGGCATTGGTCTGCACCACCGTAGAAACCTGGGAGATGGCCTGGTCGATCTGAGAGATAGCCGTTGCCTGATCGTTGGAGGAAACGGTTATGTTACTGATCAATACCACGATCTCATCAATAGACCTCACAATAGCATCCAGAGACTTCGCGGTCTCTTCGGCAATCTTTGTACCGGTAGCTACCTTGCGGATGGAGTCCTCGATCATCTCTGCGGTCTCGCCTGCAGCGGATGCACTCTTTGCAGCCAAATTTCTAACTTCCTCAGCCACCACTGCAAAGCCCTTGCCATGTACGCCTGCTCTTGCAGCCTCTACGGCAGCATTCAGAGCCAGAATGTTGGTCTGGAAGGAAATATCGTCAATGGTCTTGATAATCTTGGAAATGGTCTCTGAAGACTCGTTGATGCTGTCCATAGCCTGAATCATGGACTTCATCTGCTCATTGCCTTCCGCAGCCATATCCTTGATATTGTGTACCAGATTGCTTGCCTGACTTGCTTCTGTAGCGTTGTCCTTGGTTCTCTGTGTTACCTCATCCATAGAAGCGGTAACCTGCTGCAATGCGCTGGCCTGCTCTGTGGAGCCCTGTGCCAAAGCCTGGCTGGCATTAGCCACCTGTTCGGAACCAACGGTAATCTGGCTACCTGCCTCCCTAATATTATTCAGTGTTCTGTTTTCATCACGCACCAATTTCTGCAGAGCCTTGCCAAGAACGTCTCTGTCGCTGCGCAGCCTCACGTCTATGGTATAATCGCCTTTTGCCACAACATCTGCCACTTTTACCTGATCCTTGATACCGTCTGCCATTTGCGCAAAAGCATCCATCAAATCACCCAGGTCATCATTATGAAGCTTCTGGCAATCTACCTCTACATCGCCGTCCTCCAGCTTCTTGGCCGCAACGGTCAGTCTCTCGATCGGGATGGTGATGGAGCGAGTTACTATAGCCGCATATGCAAAGCTAATGATAACTGCAAGTACTGCAACAGCAATCATGGTACCGATCAGAACGTACATCTCGGTATTTACCGCATCATTGTTTTCATCGGAATCCTCGGTCAGCATATTGATCAATGTTATGGTCTCAGTCTCTGCTGTATTTGCCATAGGCACACCCACGGTCAGCAGCTCTTCCACAGCGCCGTCCGGATCTCCGGACACTGCCTTGGAAATCTCGCTCTCCATAGAACTCAGCCACTGATTTGCAGCATTCTCCACCTTCTGATACTGTGTTCTAATGTCGGGGTTGAGATTATCCAGATTCTTTTTGAACAGATCAAGGTTTTCAAACATGGCTGTATGATATTCCTCAATCTTCTCTGTCTGTGTCTTTCTGCCGGATACGTCATCGTAATAATAAAACAGAATATTTCTGGTGCATACCTTAATATTCGCAAAGTTAGTGAACGCATTTGCCATATAGTACTGGCTCATGGCATAATTCTGATAACGGTTCGTACGTACCTTACTGATGTTGGTCGCGGTGAACAAGCCAACCCCTGCGATGATGACCATAAACGCCAGCATCACTCCGGTGAACATTCTGATCTTTAATTTTACAGGCATGTCATTAATTGAAAATTTCTTCTTCATGGTAAACTCTCCTTCTTTCTGATTATTCCTTTATGCTTGTTGTTCTTCTTCCTGAACCTCTTCAAGAATATCCAAATCTTCCTGCTTGATCAGCTTCTCCGGATCCAACAGCAGCTTCATGGTGTCTCCCGTCCTTGCCAAGCCATAGACATACTTACTCTTCTCGCTGTCTCTATGTCCTCCAAGAGTCGGCGGCGGCACCACATCCTCATCCATGATGTCATCTACCTCCGCAATCTTCTCCACGATCAGTCCTATCACCGTCGATTTCACATCAATCACAATAATACATGTCCTGTCCGTGTATTCCACAGGCTCCATCTTAAATCTCACACGAACATCAATCACGGGAATAATTTTACCGCGAAGATTAATCAGGCCTTTAATATAATCTTCCGCTTCCGGTATTGCCGTAATCGGCTGCATCTGAATAATCTCACTTACATAACTGATACTTATACCAAAAAATTCCCTCCCTGTCTGGAAGGTCATGAACTTTCCCTTTGAGGCATCTTCTTCCAGCAGTTCTTCCTTCAATTCATCCGCCATGTGCTATCTCCTTTCCTCCTCTACCATCAACCCTCCAACATCCAGGATCAAAGCAATGCTTCCGTCCCCAAGCTGTGTACAGCCAGAAAGCCCCTGCACTTTCTTTACATAGGAAGGAATCGGTTTCACCACGATCTCCTGCTCCTGAAGTATCTTGTCGATCAGGACGCATATCTGTTTTCCTTCATGCTCTACCACGACTACAATACCGTCTTCCAGCTTGGTCTTTGCTCCCGGCAGGTCGTATTTTTCGCACAAACGGATAAAGGGGAAACAGTCGCCACGTAGAACAAGATACTCTTCCCCGCTGGGCTCCTGTATCAAAGCATCCTCAGTCACGCTGATAAATTCCTTAATGGATGCCATCTCAATCACGAAGGGCGCCTCTCCTACCTGTATCACAATGCCGCTGATAATTGCCAGAGTCAAAGGAATCACCAAAGTCATTTCCGATCCCTGACCCTCCACACTGTCAATATCAAGACGGCCGCCGATAGCCTGAATATTTTTAACCACCACATCCATTCCCACGCCACGCCCGGAATATTCCGTGACCACTTCCTTGGTGGAGAAGCCCGGCAGTGTGATAAATTTAAATATTTCCTTCTCGGAAAAGTCGCTCATCAGCTTATCGCCTATCAACCCGTTTTCCAAGGCCTTATTATAGAGCTTTTCCTTATTCAGACCCTTGCCGTCGTCTTTTACGCTGATATACACCTTACCGCCTTCGTTCTTGGCTTCCAGCGTAATCTTGCCCTTGGACGGTTTCCCGTTGGCCTGACGAATGTCCGGGTTATCCTCGATGCCATGATCCACGGAATTTCTGACCAGGTGCATCAGCGGATCGGAAATATGCTCGATAATATTTTTATCCACTTCCGTATTTTCACCGATCACTTCAAAATCAATGTCCTTGCCCAGCTTTCTGGAGGTATCAAAGACAATACGCCGCATCTTCTGGAACACATTAGTCAGGGGCATCATACGCATGGACATAATCACGTCCTGCAGCTCCGTCGTATTCTTGGCCAGCTGTGCCGCTGCCTTCTGGAAATTGGTCAGATCCAGACCCGGTACCTTCAGATCAGGATTCTGCAGCACCGTGGCTTCCGCAATTACCAGCTCTCCGATCATATCCATGAGAGCGTCCATCTTCTCCACGTTCACACTGATAACGGCCTGCTGCTTGGGCTGGTTCTTCGCTATGGTTTTGCCCTTTCCGGTCTCCTTGGACTTTACCACATAGTCGCCGGGGGCAATGGGTGCCTGCTGTTTCTTATCATCCTTGGCCGCACCTTTATCGTCGTCCAGATTAATCACGATAGGCGGTGCTTCCCGGCCGAACTCCGTCAGCGCCTTGCCGTATTCCGTCTTATTGATTTCTTCAAAATCAATGGTCTCCGCCTCAGAGCTGTCAATCAGCTCCATGACCTCGTCCTTGGAAGCCTTGGTCTGCAGCAGCATATGGAAGCCTTCGGCCAAAATACTGTCACCGCTGGCTTCATTGGACAAAATATCCTCCGGCGTATAGAGCAGATCCTCCGCGACCTCTTTCAGCGCAAAAGTTGCGCTGTAAGCACGGATATTGCTCATCTGCGTATCGCTTCTGTAATGAATGACGATTCGATAAAAATGACTGTCATCTTCCGCCACCGGCGTGATGTAGAACTGTGTGGGTTCTTCCTGCTTATTGGCCTTGGGAAGCCGGATTCCCTGTTTCTTGATCTCGCCTTTCAGCTCGCCCAAAAACTGATCCAGATCCTCCACCAGCTTCTTCTCATCGCCGTCCGGTTCGCCTCCGGCCTTAATCTTATCCAGCTCTCCTGTGATAAAATCCGATACAGCAAGCACCTTTTCCACCAGCTCCATGTGAGGCACATCCTCCGGATGAGATTCTCTCAAATAGTAGAATACATCCTCCAGCTTATGGGACACCGTCTTAATGTTTTCATACATCAAAACTGCGGATGATCCCTTGATGGTGTGCATGATACGGAAAATTTCATTAATGTCGGAATCGTCAAAGCAATCTGCATCCTGTTTTTCCAAAACAATGCCTTCCAGCTTTTCTAAGCCCTGATAGCTCTCATACAAAAACATGGAAAGCATGCTGTCTGTGTTAAATTCTTCTGCC
>CAZAMX010000172.1:0-5527 GCA_964486095.1 uncultured Acetatifactor sp.
CCTATATTCCATTAGTATTTCTTGGCAGGTTTTTATAATGCGTTCTTTTATTTCCTGCGGTTCGATAATCTTAGCCTTATTTCCAAAAGAAAGAATTACCCCATACCAAAATGTCTCATGTTCCGGTACAGAAAAAGAAAATTCAAAATCCCCGTTATCAAATTCCTGCGTAATCCGTCCATTTAGATATTCCCTGCATTTTGCTTTTATGACTGCTTTTCCGTATAATTTGATATGTACAATATCATCACTGCTATCTTTCATCTTAATATCCGAAAGATTATGAGATTTTGTAAATTTTATATCTGTTTTTTGCAAATTTTCCATACGGACCAATTTAAACATACAATAATACTGATATTTTTCATAATATCCAATCAGATACCAGTTATACCACTTATATTGCAGACAAACCGGTTCTACCTGAATATCTTTTACTTCATCATGACTATTTGTATAAGAAAATCGAACAACACATTTTTCCTCGATTGCATCTTCTAACAGCATTAATTGTTCATTTATTTTTTTGTCTTCACTTGCGACACCCAGGTCTACAGAAACAGCTGTGTTTCTTGTATGGCTTATACTCTGCACTTTTTCCAGTGCCTGTTTTAGACTTTTGCTTGCATATGCGCTTGCCATTCCTTCCAGCGCAGTGACAATCCAATCATATTCGTGATTTATTGCAGCCTGTTTTTCTAAAACAAAACTGTCCATAATCTGATAGCCGCCTTCTATGCCATAAAAAGATTGAATTGGGATACCAGCCTGATCCAGTGATTCCAAATCCCGCACAATCGTTCTGGAAGAAACTTCAAATTCTTCTGCTAATTTCTGTGCTGAGGTCCGACCATGATTTAATAAATAAACAATAATGCTTATAAGTCGGTCAATCTTCATTTTTTCTCCTTTCGGTCCCAGTATAACAAATAAACTATGACACCATTATGTCATAGTTTGTTTAAAGAAGCAATTATTTCAATATTTTGTTCTTTATGTAATATACAGCAGACAACACCGCCGCAAGCGTCATCAGAAACGCTGAAAGCAGAAAGGCCGGCTTGAATCAATCACTTCTTGTAACCGCAGATATTTGTAAGCTGCAGCTATCGGTCAAGTGGTTTTTTATATATTTTATAAAGGATACAGGAGGAAACGGCCATGTATACGATGATGCAGGTCTGCCGGGAATTGGATATGACCTACCAGACTTTAAAATTTTATTGCAATGAGGGACTGGTTCCGAACGTCAAACGCGACGGTAACAACTGGCGTATTTTTGATGAAAAAGATGTAAAATGGATCAAAGATCTTACCTGCCTGAAAAAATGCGGAATAAGTATCCAAGAAATGAAAGACTATTTGGAATTATACCTGCAGGGAGAATCCACCATTGTTCCACGGAAAAAAATGTTGGCGTAATCTGATTCGGGCGGAAGAATAATGCGCCTCTTCTCTCAGCCTCCAATATAATTTATCCCATACTCTATCACATCGTCATACGCCATGCCCCGGGCCGAGGATGTGGCCTGCATTACGGCAATCAGCCGCTTTTCCGGGAAAATGTGGATGCGCTGGCCGCCGTAGCCCCGGCAGGCATACCAGCCGTCCCCAAGCCAAAACAAAAAACCGTAGCCCGGATCGGCAGCGGAAGGTGCGAGTGCTTCCCGCAGATAGCTTTCGGAGACAATACGCCGCCCCTCGTAAACTCCGCCGTCCAGACAGAGGCGGCCCAGCTGCAGCATTTCCCTCGCGGTGAGGGCGGAAGGGAGCTGGTCCTCCTCCCTGCCGCCGCCCACACTGTAATAGACACCGCAGGGGCTTTTGTACCATCTCCCGCTGCGAATGCCCAACGGAGTGTATATTTCCCGGTCAATGAAGTCGTACAGGTCTCCGCAGACCGCTTCCAGCACTGCGGTAAGCAGGATTACATCAAATTCTTTATAGTTGTGACAGGCTCCCGGCAGATCTGTAACCGTGCAGTCGGCAATATGGGAAAGCCAGTTCCCGTTCCGCCGCATCTGCTCCATCATCGGGCAGTGGTAATGCACGCCGCCGTTCCAATAGATGCCGGACGTCATCGTGAGCAGATGCCGCACGGTAATGAGCGGATGCAGCGGATCACGGCCTTCCCGGAAAGCGGGAATATAATCAGCCGCCACTGCGTCCAGCCCCGGCAGCAGCCCGCGGTCCAGCGCAGCTCCGGCTGCCAGAGACAGAATGCTTTTAACCACGGAATACAGCACATTGCGGCTCTGCTCCGTGAAGCCGTTATAATAATTTTCGGCCAGAATTTCGCCGTCCTGCCAGAACAGGACGCTGTTGATCAGGCGGTAGCGCTTTTGCCCGATATAGCGGCTGATTTCTTCTGCAAATGTCATAAGCTTTCTCCTTTTTTTTTCGGTGCAGCCAGGTATTTTCCTATGACGGAAGCCGGATTGCGGCGAAGCTCCTCCGGAGTTCCCTGGGCAATCACTCTTCCGCCGTCCGTACCGCCGCCCGGTCCCATCTCGATAATATAATCGCAGTTGGAAAGGACGTAGGGATCGTGTTCTGTAATCAGGACGGATGCTCCCTGTTGTACAAGCTCGTCCAACAGCTGCAGCAGCCGTTCACTGTCGGAAAACGAAAGTCCGGTGGTGGGCTCATCGAGAATATAGAGCGCATTTTTTGTATTTTTCCCTTTTGCCAGCTCCTTTGCCAGCTTGATCCGCTGGCTCTCGCCGCCGGAAATAGTGGGGGTTGCCTGGCCAAGCCGTATGTAACCCATGCCCACGCGCCGGAGTATATCCAACAGCCGGCAGATGCTCTCGTCCTTGCGGTCAAAAAAATCTCTGGCTTCATCCACGCTCATTTCCAGGACTTCGCGGATGTTTTTCCCGTCCAGCAGCACATCCATTACCTCCGGTACATAGCCGGAGCCTCCGCAGCTGTCGCAGGTAATATCAATAAAGTTGCCAAAGCCTACATGATAGTGGATGACTCCGTCGCCCTTGCAGCGGCGGCAGCCGCCCGTACTGTTGACAGAGAACATGCCCGCTGACCAACCGCGCTTCACGGCTGTTTCCGTTCCGGCATACATTGCACGAATGCGATCAAACATCCCGGTGTAGGTAGCGGGGCAGGAAGTGCGGCTGCGGCCAATGGGACGCTGATCAATGACATAGCAGCAGCGCAGCAGTTCACTGTTGGCAAGTTCTGTAAGGGGAAGTCTGCAGCTTCCGCCGGCGGGTGCCGCTATGTCGGCGTCGGAGGATGACGGCATTTCCGAATCGTGGGGATCTGCATCGGAGACCGCCTCCGGCCTCTCTTCGCCCGTAACGCATTTTGATTTCAGGGCTTCCTTCAGCTTCGGAACGAGAGTATCCGAAATCAAGCTGGATTTTCCGCTGCCGGAAACGCCTGCAATTCCAACCATAATCCCTAAGGGCAGATGCACGGTTACATCCTTCAGATTGTGAATATTTGCATGAGACAGGATAAGCTCCTTCTTGCCAATCGGCCGAAAAGCGCTTTTTACCGGCAAGCCCTTTCCTTCCGCCAGGTAAGGCGCCGTGCGGGAATTCCGGCATTTTAAAAATTCCGCAAACCCGCCCTCATATATTTTCATTCCCCCGCTGGTACCCGCGTCCGGTCCAATGTCAATAATATAGTCTGCCGCGCACATGAAATTTTTGTCATGCTCCACTGCCACCACGGTATTTCCGTTATCCACAAGGCGCCGGATAATACGGATCAGATTTTCCTTTTCCGTTTCGTGCAGGCCAATGGTGGGTTCATCAAATACGAAGATAATTGAGTCCATTTCCGTGATAATGTAGGACGCAAGAAAAAGCCGCTGAATCTCGCCGCCGGAAAGTGTGGGAATCGGGCGGGAAAGCGCCAGGTGAAACAGGCCGACCTCGATCATGCAGGAAAGCTTCAAGCGCAGCTCACCCAGCAGCGGATTGCAGCTATCGTCACAGGCTGCAAAAAAATCATACAGATCCCGGATGTACATATTTTCAAGCTCCGTGATGGTCTTTCCGTGAAAGGTGGTGTGCGCCGCCTGCTCGCCCAGCCCTGTGCCAAGGCATTTCGGGCAGACACGCCGTGCCATCATGCCCTCAGCCGTCAGTATGCTTGCCAGGCGGCCTGAGGTGGAGAGCGCGCCGTTTACCAGCATTGTGATCCAGGGAATGAACCCCGGAAACTTAGATTTGCCGTGATCGCCGTATTTTAACAGCATAAGCTGCTCCGGAGACAGATCGGCCACGCGGCTGTTCCAGAGATCAAAGCCATACCTCCCGGCAAATTCGGACAGCATATTACGCGTGGAGCCGCGCCGCCCGAGCCCGCACGCAATATCGCAGATCAGCTGCTCACGGTCAGCAAAAAGTGCAGCCTCATCAAGCAAATGCGTCGTACCCTTGCCAAGGCATTTCACGCACATACCTTTGGCTGAGCCGCGCTGGAACATGGAAACGTCAAGGGGCAGCCCGTCGTCATAAGCTGGGTCGCGCTCACCGTAATTGGCAAACAGTGCCGCCAGCAGATGACTGATTTTAATGCGGGTGCCCACTGTGCTGCGCGGGTTGGACTGCCGTATAATGCGCTGTTCCACCGCCACAGTCGGGGAAAGTCCGGTAATAGAGTCAAAACACGGCACGGCGTCAATCATAAACTGCGTATCGGAGAACATGAGATAGCGGCGCTTACCTTCCTCATAGAGCGTATCAAAGGCAAGGCTTGATTTACCGCTGCCGGAGACACCGGTAATTACCGTAAGCTGATGCTTTGGTATGGATACGTCGATGCCTTTCAGATTGTGAATCCGCGCGTTTTTGATCCGGATATAATTGTCCTTCTCTGCTTTTTCTGCTTTTCCCATCTTTATTTCACCTTTTTGTTTTACCTTTTTGCACCGCAAAACCATTATTTGGGGAAATTCTTGTCTGCAAGCATTGCAAATAGCAGATTTAATTATATCATGTGGATTTTTCATTTACCACCATAAATACAGAGCAGTCAACCGCCCACCCTACATCCCTTTCCGGCCGCAGGAAATGTAAAGTTCTAAGTCTATGTCCTTAAAAACGTTAAAAATGACCCGCTCCATGCGTTCACCTGCGTTTTCCTGGAATGTCGATACTGTTTCCCATGCGATTTCTGCTGCCTTATCATTCGGAAAATGAAATTCTCCCGTTGAAATACAGCAGAACGCAACGGATTTGATATTATGTTCCAAACAGCATTGCAGGACGCTTTCATAGCAATTTTGTAAATCCTGACAAAGCTTATCATTTAACCCGCCATATACAATCGGCCCTACTGTATGGATCACATAATCACAAGGAAGATTATAAGCCGAAGTCAAAGTAGCGGTACCTGTCGGTTCTTCATAGCGCCTTCCATATTTCAGCCGCCTGCGACTCATGATATGGCTGCATTCTTCCCGCAGCTGCATCCCCGCCGCACTGTGGATGGCATTGTCAATGCACCTGTGGCAGGGCACAAAGCAGCCCAGCATCTGTGAATTGGCAGCATT
>CAZAMX010000173.1:0-5521 GCA_964486095.1 uncultured Acetatifactor sp.
AGCAGCTACGGGAAATGGGCATTCGTTTAGAGTCACTTGCCAATGTAGAATCCATGGATGCTGCCACGGGGAAAATAGCGTTCAGAGCGCAGCCCCATCAGAGCTTTTTGTAATTCTCTGACCATTTGTAAACATTTTCAACGCCCGCTCTACGACCGAATTCAAAGTCTCCCCGTTTTCTTCAGAGATTTGAACCAACTCTCTGTGAAGGGCAGGCTGAATCCTGATATTAAAAACGCCCTTATACTCCTTGCCGGGCAGCTTCCCCACTTCTCTGCAAAATTCCAGATACTCATCCACTGCCTTTTGAAACTCATTCTCTATCTCTTCAATCTTATCACTTGAAAAGTCCACATGATCCTATATTCCGCTGATAATTCCTCTCAGTCTTCCGGCATGTGCATCATAAGTGATACTCGTGCGATACCCCTTATACTCCAAAACATTTTCTTTCATTATAGTTCCCTCATTTCCACCAGTTTTTTTACCAGATCCGCAACCGCTCCCCTGTCCATAATTTCAACCGGATGCGGTTTATGCAGCATTATTATCCGCTTATCCCGCTCCCGGTAAAATTTCACTCTGGAGCCGGAAGTTCTTCCCTTGTTATATTCCTTAAATCCCAGCTTTCCCAGCAGGTACTTCGCCTCTGCATAAGTATAGTCAAAGGGAATGCTTAAAATTCTTTCCTTCGCCTTTTCATATTTACTCATATAGTCCTTTCCGCAAAATGTAACTATATGATAGTTACATTTTACTTTTTTATCTAATTTTTGTCAAGCCATCCGCGATTTTCTTATTTTAATCCTTCGCAGCAGCATAATACTTCATTTCCACCCGCTCTCCATTTGCCTTCAGCATCACGGCGCCTCTTAAATCCGTGCGAAAGACATGGCTTCCTGCTGCCTCCAGCCTTTCCAGCAGTTCCTCATGGGGATGACCGTAGCGATTGTTTTGGCCGCAGGAAATGACAGTGGCCTTAGGTCCAATCTGCTCCAGAAATTCCGCAGAGGTAGAATTTCGGCTTCCATGGTGGGCCGCTTTCAGTACCGTTACGCTGCGGATCTCCCGGCTTTGCAGTTCCGCCAACAGAGCCTGCTCCCCCGCCCCTTCCACGTCCCCGGTCAGCAGCAGGGAGAAGCTGCCGAAATCTGCGTAAATACATTCCGAATATGCGTTTTCTTCTGACCCGCTGCATCCTTTTATAGGATTTAGACAAAGGAAACTCACATTCCCACAGTCCCAGGCATCTCCCGCTCCCAGCCAGGCTACACGCACGCCGCCTTGGACCTTTCCCGCAGCATCCGCCGCAGTCAGCAGCTCACCAAATGCTTTTCCCCTGACTCTCTCTTCCACTGCCGGCAGAATCAACTGATTTATCGTCAGATGATTTTCCTCTGCAAGCTGCAGCAGCTCCAAGATGCCGTTCATATGGTCCACGTCCGGATGGGACAAAAAGATTCCGTCCAGCCTGTGAATGCCGTAATATTTCAAGGCAGGCAGAAGCACATACTGCCCTGCCTTACTGCGGCTGCTGCTGCCGCAGTCAAAGAGGTAATTCACCCCTGACGCGGTCTGTACCAGACAGCAGTCCCCCTGCCCCACATCCAGAAAGATCACTTTTGTTTCTGCCGGCGGACGGATTCCAAGGATCAGCACTGCTGCCGCAAGAACCGCCCCCGGCATGCAAAATATTCTCTTCCCTGCGGCCCTGGCCTTTCCTCTAACCCTTGACAAAAGCAGGACACAGGCCAGACAAACATAATACAGCACAATCTGCCATCCTTTCGGTCTGCCCGGATTCCAGACACCGAAGGGCATTTTGTCAAAAAGCCTGCATAACCATTCATACCACCATAGGACCAGCCGGTCCACGGCTCCCGCTGCCCCAAGTCCCGGCACCAGGCTTAAAAAACCTGTAATCAGCATAGGCTTCATTAGCGGCAGCACCAGCAGATTCAACAGTGTTCCCCATACAGGCACCTCATAATAAAACCACAGCTGCACCGGCAGCGTCATCAATGTAATGGAAAGGCTTGCAAGCGCCGCACTTTTGAGCTTCCGGAGCGTCTTCCGCAGCAGGAGCAGGAGCGGACTTTCCCCATAACGTTTGGGATGCACCGGCTGCTCCCCGGAACCAAAAGCAGGATATACCGCCCCGATTCCAAATACTGAGGAAAAAGACAGCAAAAAGCCCGCATTCTGCAGATAATAAGGATTGGCCAGAGTCATCCCCGCAGCAAGAACGGCAAGCGCCGTCAGCAAATCATAAGTTCGTCCGCAGATTTCCCCGAACATTCGGATCAGATACATCCCTATGGCTCTGCACACCGAGATTCCGAAGCCTGTCATCATCCCGTAAAGCAGCAGCGCCGCTCCTCCTGCCAGAGCGCAGAGAGGAACCGGCAGTCCCGTCCTGCGTAGCAGCCGGTACAGAGTCATGCCGATGATTGTGATATGCAGGGAAGAAATGCTTAAGATATGCAGAATCCCGTTCCGCCGATACAGCTCCTTCAGCTCTCTGTCCGTATCCCCCTTTTCTCCCAGCAGCAGAGCGCACATGATCGTGGCCTCCCGCTCGGAGAATAAACTGTACAGCCGGTTTCTGCAGCATTGCTTTAGCTGATACAGCCCTTCCCACAGCCAACTGTATTCCCTGCTCTGCCCCAGCAGCTTAACCTTCCGCAGCCGCCCGCCTGCTCCCAGGGAGCGATAATAAACATCCATATCAAATTCTCCCGGGTTGGATGCCCCGGAAAAGGGTGCAAAAATACCGGACACTGCCACCCTGCTTCCCATGGGGATATTAGATGCACCGTCTTTCATTTCACAGATTAATTTTTCCGTATAGGGGTAAGATTCATTGATAATTACAGATTGTAACCAGATTTTATCTTCTTCTTTTCGGCAGACCTGCCCTGTGACAAACCAGGAAACCGGGGGGTCCGAAGCCGCCGCTTCTGTACCCTGTTCCGTTTCCGAAAAATCCGGCGGAGGGTTCTCATACCACCCTGCCGCCAGCCCGGCCCACACTGCCGCCACCAACACAACAGCCGCCGCAAAAAGCGGTCTTTTCATATGTATTTCTCCACTATTTATTTTCCACCGTTGTCACAATATCCAGATTCCGTTCAAAAGTGTTGGAGGGATAGCCGGCAGGAGCCTCACCGTTTACCAAAATCTGGACCTTATTGATACTGCTCAGCTCCACCAGCGAATTGACGATGGAATAAATGGATATATCCGTAGACACATTGTTTACCACCGTAAGAAAGCTTTCGTCCAGATTTACATAACAGATTCCGTCCTTGGTCATAACACTGATGACCTTGGTGGCCGGATTAATGGTAGGAAAAAGCTCTTCCACATGTCCGCTGGGACCCGCAATCAGCTCATCCACCACAAAGCGTTCCAGCGGAATATTGGTGGAATAATACTTCTCCCTGTATGCGGCGATCAGATTCGTTCCGTCCTCACTGGCAAAATACAGCTTTACCTTTACTTGATCATAAATATTGATCTCGTCCCCGTCATTATCGATAAACCGGTCCGCACTCATCCAGCCCACGGCGTTTCCCAGGCTGTCGGACAGCTGGTTTCCCTCCACTGTGATTCCCACATAATTAACCTTGTCCAGCTGAGTCAGGGTACGGACAATGGCAGCTCGTGTCAGCACCTCTGTTGCCACCGGAAGCTCCAGATAAGAGGCATCCACATTTAGCAGGACCTTCTCCCCGTCCCACTCCACATCCAACAGTTGAAAACCCATCAACAGCGGTGCTTTATACTCCAGCTTTTCCGGATTGGTGGACAGGCACTGGATCAGCTCGTCCAGCCGCTCTTCCGTTCCCGTACTCTCCATCACATGAGAATGGGCTTCCACCTTTGTCTCCGAATTGCTGATAAAATAGACCTGTACCGTATCTTCATTTTTCTCTTCCTCTGCTCCGCATGCGGAGAGCAGCAGCACGGCAAGAAATGCCGCCAGAATTCCACATAATCTTTTCAACTTAAAATCCTCCCAGACCTTCATTTCTTTCCGCAGTCTTCATCAAAGCTCACGGAGCCGTGGCTCCGGGGATGTAATTTAAGGGAATTTTCACGGTAAAGCTGGAGCCCTCCCCTTCCACGCTGCTCACTGCCACAGAACCTCTGTGCAGCAGCACGGCGCTCCTGGCAATCGCCAGACCAAGCCCGGTACCGCCAATGTCTCTGGAATGGGATTTATCCACCCGGTAAAACCGCTCGAAAATATGGGGCAGGGAATCCTCCGGGATTCCCAGTCCGGAATCGCTGACTGTAAAGGTAAAATACTGGTGATCCGCATTCAGCTCCACCTTGACCCAGCCGTGCTCCTTATTATACTTAATGGCATTCTCCACAAGATTTGTCATAATCAGGGTCAGCTTGACCTCATCCACCTCCGCAATTACCGTGCGCATACTTTCAAAGACCAGCTCCACATCTCTTTTTCTGGCAATGGGCCGCAGCCGCTTTAAAATCAGCTCAGTCAGATCATTGATGTTCAGGGATACGATATTAAGCTCCTGCACCTTATTTTCCAGCCTCACCAGCGCCAGCAGGTCTGTGATAATCCGATTCTCTCTGTCGATTTCCGACACTATGTCCTCCATAAACTCTCGGTAAAGCTCTGCCGGCGCATCCTCCTGAGCCAGCAGGGAATCGGCCAGCACCTTAACCGAGGTCATAGGCGTTTTCAGCTCATGAGACACGTTGGCCACAAATTCCTGTCTGGAATCATCCAGTGTCTTCATGCGCTCCAGCAATTGATTAAAAGCTGCCACAATCTGCGCCGTCTCCGCGTAGTCCGGCACATCAATGGTCTTGTCACTGTATCCCGCCTTCACCTCATTTATGGCTTCCGTAATCCTGTTGAAGGGCCTGGTAAGCACAATGGATAAAATGATGGCAACCGCCAGAATCCCCACAAGCATCAGATTCTGCAGGATCACTGCCTGCCGGTTCAGCGCCTCCATCGTGGAAACAATGGCGTCATTGGAAATACTGGTAACGATAACTCCCACCACAGTGGTCTCTCCCTCGGCCTGACTGCCTGAATCCACAATGGGCGTAGTCATCTCAATATAGCCGTCACCCCGGTCGTAATGGGACATGCTCTCCCCCTGCAGACCACGGATCACCTCTTCGGAGATCATTATCTTTCCCTCGCTGATGCCGTAAGTATCCTTTACCACCTTCAGGCTGGAATCAACAATCATGACCCGCCCTTCATAGAGGTCCGAGATCATTTGCAGCTCTGCGTTGATCACGTTTTCATTTGTCTTTGTACTGCTGAAATAATGGTTGCTGAGCAAATGGTTTCCCACGATCATGAGCTGATTCTGGACCGTGGCGGTCCTGATCCGGACCGTACGCTCCTCATAGCTGTTTAAGATGGCATACCGCATAAGCAAACTTGGGACAATGCCCACAACAAGTATAATGATAAAGATGCGCGCCCGCAGGCTGCGCAGAGAAAGGAGATTCTTTAGATTCTTCA
>CAZAMX010000174.1:0-5517 GCA_964486095.1 uncultured Acetatifactor sp.
GGCTGACGGCTTCTGATCTCCTGTAAGAATTCCTCACTGATGCTGACAGGCACCAGATCCGGATCCGGAAAATAGCGGTAATCCTGGGCATCCTCCTTGGAGCGCATAGCGTAGGAGGTACCCTTCTCTTCATCAAACCGGCGGGTCTCCTGTATCACTGTGCCGCCGGACTCAAGCAGATCAATTTGGCGGTTTCTCTCCGCCTCGATGGCTCTGGCAATGGAGCGGAAGGAACTTAAGTTCTTCATCTCCGTTCTGGTGCCGAATTCTTTTGCTCCGGCCTCCCGCACGGACAAATTCACGTCTGCACGCATGGAGCCCTCCTGAAGCTTACAGTCGCTGGCCCCCAAATACCGGATTATCAGGCGCAGCTTCTCCAGGTAAGCAATCACCTCCTCAGCCCCCCGCATATCCGGTTCGGAAACGATCTCGATCAGAGGAACACCGGAACGATTGTAGTCCACCAGCGTACAATCCTCCCATTCGTCGTGAATCAGCTTTCCGGCATCCTCTTCCATATGAATCTCATGGATGCCGATCCGTCTGCTGCCGTTCTCCGTCTCTATCTCCACCTATCCGTCCCGACAGATGGGCAGATATAGCTTAGAAATCTGGTAATTCTGCGGATTATCGGGATAAAAATAATTCTTTCTGTCAAATTTGCAATAACGGGTAATCTGACAGTTTGCCGCCAATCCTACCGCCACCGCATATTCCAGTACCTTCCTGTTCAACACGGGAAGCGCTCCGGGCATTCCCGTACACACCGGACAGGTATGAGAATTGGGTCTGCCGCCAAAGGCAGTGGAGCAGCCGCAGAATATTTTTGTCTTTGTGGCAAGCTCAACATGGACTTCCAGTCCGATGACTGTTTCATATTGTTTCATGATTCCTCTCATTCCGCCGCGCAGGAGAGTCTAGCCCCCCTCGCCGGCTTCTCGTTCTGATCCTCAAAAACTCATTTTTATAAAATCTTTTCGCCTAATATACTTTGTTCATAGGTATACGCGATTCTGAACAATTTCTTCTCCTGATAACAGTCTCCGATCAGCTGTACCCCGATGGGCAGCCCCCGGCTGTCTGTTCCGCAGGGTATGCTGATCCCGGGCAGCCCCGCCAGATTCACGGAGATGGTATATATATCGCTTAAATACATCTTCAAAGGATCCGAGAGACTTGCCCCCAGCATGGGCGCCGTGGTGGGGGCCACCGGCCCCAGGATACAGTCATATTTTGCAAAAGCCCTGTCAAAGGCCTCCTTAATCATCGCCTTCACCCGGAGCGCCTTCAGATAATAGGCATCATAATAGCCGGAGCTTAAGACGAAGCTGCCCAGCATGATACGGCGCTTCACTTCCGGCCCGAAGCCCTGGGAACGGGTTTTTCTGTACATCCCGTTAAGACCTTCCTCCCCGCCTGTACGGAAGCCATATTTGATGCCGTCAAAACGCTCCAGATTGGAGCTTGCCTCTGCAGAAGCAATGGTGTAATAGGTGGGAATCGCATAGTCTACCAGACTCAAATCAAATTCCTCCACGATCGCCCCCTTATCCTTTAGCACCTCAGCGGCCTTCAGCACCGCTTCCCTGACTTCCCCGTCCAGTCCTTCTTTAAAATAATCCTGAGGAATGCCGATGCGCATTCCCCTGACATCCTCCGTAAGAGCCGCCGTAAAATCCGTATCCTCCCGCTTAAGGGAGGTGGAATCCTTTTTGTCATAAGATGCAATCACCTCTAAAACGGCGGCACAGTCCTCCACATTCTTTGTCAGCGGCCCAATCTGATCCAGAGAAGAGCCGTAGGCAATCAAGCCGTACCGGGATACTGTTCCGTAGGTTGGCTTCATTCCCACCACCCCGCAGTAGGAAGCGGGCTGACGGATGGAACCGCCTGTATCGGAGCCAAGGGCAAAAAAGCACTCCTGCGCAGCTACAGCCGCCGCAGAACCGCCGGAAGAACCGCCCGGCACATGCTCCGGATTTCTGGGATTTTTGGTAACGCCGAAATACGATGTCTCCGTGGTGGAGCCCATGGCAAATTCGTCCATATTGGTCTTGCCAATCACCACCGCCCCGGCCTTCTCCAGATTCAGCACCGCCTGAGCAGAAAAAGCCGGCACAAAATTTTCCAGCATTCTGGAAGAACAGGTGGTCCTAAGTCCCTCGGTACACAGGTTATCCTTGAGTGCTGCGGGCACTCCTGCCAGGGGGCCGGTCAACTCTCCTGCCTCGATCCTTTTCTGAATCTCCCTTGCCCTTTTTACGGCATCCTCACCGTCCACCGTCACATAACAGTTATATTCCTTATCCTGCCTTTCAATCTGCTCCAGCACAGCCTCCGCCGCCTCCACCGCCGTTGTCCTGCCGGACCGAATGGCGGTGCTCAGTGCCACGGCGCTCAATCCTAAAAGTTCTGTCTTTTCCATATGCCTCCTCCATGTCAGGGCTTTATTCAAAAGTCCGAGGACTTTATTCAAAAGTCCGAGAACCTCATTCAAAGGTTCGAGGACCTTAGTCAAAGGTCCTTGGTACCACAAACATATCCTCCCTGGCCTCCGGAGCGTTCTGCAGTGTCTCCCTGCGTCCGTCCCCTTCCGTGACCTCATCCTCTCTAAATACGTTTGTCAGGGGAAAAGCATGGGACATTGGCTCCACCCCTGCCGTATCCAGCTCGTTTAATTTGTCAATATAATCCAGCATCCTGCACATATCCCGCCTGGCCTCTTCCCGTTCCTGTCCGGTCAGCTCCAGCCTGGCAAGAACAGCCACATGGTCAATGGTCTCGTTTGTAATATGATTTGCCATGGCAGTTATCCTCCTTTCCGCTGATTTCATTTCACGCAGGTATAGCCGTCTCCTGCGGCAAAGCCTACTGAATAAACCACATTTTTCAGCAGCTTATCATAAAATACAATGTTAATCCCGTCTGATACTTTGGTACAATCCTGCTGATTCACCAATGTCCTGCCTTTACCGTCTGCTCTGAGCATCACAATATCTACCCCATCCGGTTCCAAATACCAGTCTCCCGTATCCGCATTGGTTTTCCACGTAACCTGCCCGTTTTCAATGATCCAAATGCCTCCACCGTTCTCAAATTCCTCTCCGATCCCCAGCGGCGCCAGCCGGTCTGCAAGATAATCCGTCTCCCGAAAGTAATCTCCCTCTGTGGATAGAATGACCGTATAGTCCGAGGCAAATGCGGCATAATCCAAAATATACTGCAGATCAGTACTTTCCTGGAGCTTAAAGGCATTAAACTCATGCTCCCTGGTTACCGAATTTTGCTCCCACAGCTCGTATCTTTCATCTCCCCGGTGGTCCTCCATGGCATAGTTTTGTACAAGGAATCTGCCGATGGCATCCGTCACCTTGGCCCCGCCCTTGTGATTGACATGTCCTCCGTCCAGGAAATCCTGCTGCGGATCAATTTTTATTTCCTCCCGCAGATCCACAAAATTCAGAAAAGGAACTCCTTCCGCCTCTGCAAGCTGCCCCACGTAATTCATGCGCATCTGGTCTTCCTTTGACACAGTCATGGGCGCTAAGAATAAGCAAAGCTCAATCTCGTTTGCTTTTGTGAGCTCAATTATCTTTCGCAGCCATTTTTCCTCTTCCATCTCCAGAAGCTCATCGCCCTCATAAGGCGCTTCTCCGTCCGTTGTCCAGGAGATCGGACTATAGCGAGTACCGTCGATCAATGCGCTGAATCCCATATAGAGTATATCCGGCCCCGTAAAATCCTGACGCTCCAGTTCCCGGTAGCGGGTGTGAATGATGGGCCACTTTGTGAGGAAACTGCTTCTGTCTTCTTCCCCCACCATTCCGCTCTCTGTCTGTATGCTTCCTGACTCTTCGTCTGTCATATCCCTTACCATCCGGGCATAATCCGGGGATATGTGATATGGCAGTATATTTCTGTAAAAGTTTCCCTCTACCGCATAACCATGATAGCCCGCATAATACATTTCCAGACAGACCACCTTTGGCTTCTGAGTCTTCAAGGCCTCCTTTAACCAATAGTAGGACGCAGCTATATCCTGTCCTGAAATAGACAGGCTGTAACCGGCAATGCCATAATCATCCCACAGCCTGGAATTAATAATAGAGCAATAGCAATGGCTGCTCCCCAGAAAAAGTACATCCACCACATCCTTATCCAGTCCGTAAAAAGTCTCTACAGACGTAAAATATCCCCCTGAACCATCTTTCCAGGACAACACATCATATACTCGCCCCAGCACCAGCATCAGTATCAGACAAAACGCAGCAACACCGGCACATCTTTTTACAACTGTTTTTTTCCCCAATCTGTTTTCCATGTGTACATCCTCTAAAATTGAAAATAGATAAACTGTGATGATTCGAACTCAATACCATATATTCCGAAAACCAGCGTAGCCGTAATCAGCGCAATCATAACACCCCATCTGAACCAGATACACTGATCCTGTAGAAATGCCGAAATATCCTGCCTGCGTTTGTACCGTATCAGATCCACCAGGAAAAGAACCACCAGAGAAATTATCAAAATATTAAATTCCGGCCGATCCAGCCCCAGATTATAGATTGTTTCGTTAAATAAATTCCACGGATCCCATTTCGTAAATAATCGTCTGCAGTACCGAAGCGCATGGGACAGGGACACGGACCGGAAAAATATCCAGGAAATATCCGTCAAAACAAAGGTGGTCACGATCTGCCCCAGGCGAAAGCTGATACTTTCTTTTTTGGTATGCAGCCTGTCTATCAGTTTTGTGCGCCACCCGGCAGTCACATCTCCGACCACTTGGTACCCGCCGTGCAGCAGCCCCCACACCACATAATTCCAGTCGGCTCCATGCCACAAACCGCTGACGGCCATGGTTACCATCAGATTAAAATACTTCTTCGGTTTGGAACAGCGGTTTCCCCCCAGCGGAATATAAACATAATCCCGGAACCAGGTACTCAGGGAAATATGCCACCGTTTCCAGAATTCGCTGACAGACCTGGCAAAATAAGGTGTGTCAAAATTTTCCATCAATTGAAATCCCATCACCCTGGCGGCACCGATGGCGATGGTAGAGTAACCCATAAAATCGCAGTAGATCTGTATGGCAAACCCCAGCGCACCAGCCACAAGGGCTACCGTTCCGTACAGATAATAGTTTCCAAAGACATGATCCACCAAAATCGCCACGCGATCGGCTATTACCATCTTTACAAACAGCCCCCACACCATCAGTGTAAGTCCGCTGACAACATTTCCGTAATTCCACAGCTTTTTCTTTTCCAACCCCCGCATCTGTCCCAGCAGGCTCTCTGACCGCTCAATGGGACCTGCCACCAGCTGAGGGAAAAAAGAAACAAACAGCGCATACCGCAGAATATTCTTTTCCGGCTCCACCTTTCCCCGATAAACATCAATGGTGTAGCCAAGGGCCTGAAAGGTATAAAAAGAAATTCCCACCGGCAGCAGCACGTCAAAGCTCTTTTCCAAAAGCTTCAGATGCAGCACCGATAAAACCCGGTTGCA